>NZ_JBEYWX010000005.1:301423-347607 GCF_040644655.1 Streptomyces sp. NPDC046931 | reverse complement strand
TAAGGACTGGGCCACCGCGGACGCCATCCGCGACCAGCTGAACCAGTCGGGTCTGGTCATCGAGGACAGCCCCCAGGGCCCACGCTGGACCCTCGCCCCCGCCTGGGCCGACGAGCGGCGGTGAGGGCCGCCCGGACGGATCGGCCCCGGGGCGGCGCCTTCGCCGGCCGGGACCCTCGCAGGCCGGAGCTCATGCCGTGGCGGCGCATACGGCTCCACGACACTCGATAGTAGAAAGAGTGTTCCATTTGTGGGGGGTCGCGGGTTAAAGTCGCGCTCTAAGATCTTGTACGGAGGTGCCCGGATGGAGAACAACACGCCAGCGCGCCGGGGGCGGCCGCCGGGCACCCGGTCCGCCGAGGGAGAGCTGACCACCCGGCAGCAGGACATCGTGCGCTTCATCACCGACACGGTCGAGCGGCAGGGCTACCCGCCGTCGATGCGCGAGATCGGCCAGGCGGTCAGACTCGCCAGCACCTCATCCGTCGCACACCAGCTGATGGCGCTGGAGCGCAAGGGAATCCTGTACCGCGATCCTCACCGGCCGCGCGCCTACCGCGTACGGGCACCCGAGGCCCCCGACACCGCGCCTCGGACGGAGCCGCCCGTGGAAGTGCCGCTGGTGGGCCGGATCGCGGCCGGCGCGCCCCTGCTCGCCGAGGAGATGGTGGAGGACGTCTACCAGCTCCCGCGCCAGCTGGTCGGCGAAGGAGAGTTCTTCGCGCTGACGGTATCCGGCGACAGCATGATCGACGCGGCGATCTGTGACGGTGACATCGTCGCCGTGCGCCGTCAGGACAGCGCCGACCACGGCGACATCGTCGCCGCTCTTCTGGACGACGAAGCGACGGTCAAGGTGCTGCGGCGCCAAGAGGGGCAGGTCTGGCTCATGCCCCGCAACCCCTCCTACGACCCGATCCCCGGCGACCAGGTACAGATCCTCGGCAAGGTCGTAGGCGTCCTGCGCGTTCTCTGACCCGCCGGGCCCGTGGATGGTGCGTCAGGGGATTTCTCCAGCACGTCGGCGGTTGAGCAGATAGGCCGGCAGGCTCGGCTGCTTCGGAGCGACCGGGAATCCGCGGTCGTAGGCAAGGCATGCCATCGCGGGCGGTCCGAGTGCTGCCTGGGCGCGCGGCGCCGCCGGTTCGCCCCGGGTAGCCGCCGTGCTCGGTGAGGGCTTCGGCGAGCCCCTCGGCGAAGGCGTCGTGGTCGAGTCGACGGAGTCGTCCTGCCGCAGTGTCGCCAGTGGCACTTGGCACAGTCGGCTGGTCCAACCCTTGTTGCGGCACGCGATGGCGAGTGCTGGGTGTCCAGCCAGGCTCGGGCATCCGCCGGAGGTTCGAGAGCCTCGAAGCCGGACCGACCCGGCTGCGCCGGCACGCCGCCGCCCTGGCTCGCGAACCTCTCCCCGTCATGCGCGACGAACTCCTCGCCGCCTTCCTCGTCGATCCCCACCCGGAACGACGTCGCCTCCCGGCCCCACATCCGACGCCAGCCGGATCCCACGCAGCCGACAACCCCGCGCGGTACTAGAGACGGCGCTGACGCGTGCCGCTCGCCGGCGGCCTCAACTCACAGGCCCTCAGCCTCGCCGCCCGCAACACCGCGAGCATGCAGGACATCGGTGCCGTCCAGGGCACCGCGACCCTCATGCGCCGACTCGGCGCCGCGCTCGGAGTCTCCCCGTTGTGATCACAATCCACGGCTGGAGTACTGGTTGATCCCGGCGGGCCCTGTATCCGACCTCAGCGTCGAGCCAGCGCCAGCACACTCAGACCGAACATCAAGACGCCCAGGGGGAGATGGACCGACGGAATGTGCGCGATGCCGAGCACGACCTGGACCGAGGCCAGTACGAGGAATCCTGACGCGTGCCAGACAGGCCGGGGCGAGCCGCCGCCCGGCTTCCACGCCAGCACCGCCGCGAGCACGTACAGCATCGACGCCCCGTACATCACACGGGCTCCGACACTGTGCAGCGTCTCTCCGTAGGACGAGGTCAGCAGCAGTCCGGCGGAGACCGCCTGAAGGAAGATGGTCAGGGTCTGCAGGGCGATCGCGATCTGCAGGAAGGAGGAGTTGCGCTGTGCGTTCGCCGTCGCCGTCACCTGAGTAGCCATGTCACAGTCCCCTTTTCCGCCCTCGGGCAGTAGATCGATAAGGTCTCACCAGTCCGACGACGCGGGCTGGCGCAAGGTAAGGCGAGGGGGCGGTCGGAAGCATGGGGACTGTCGGGGCCGGCACAGATGAGATAGCCGGCGAGCGACGCCAACTGATCAATGTCGCTTACCGGTTGCTGGGTTCGGTAACCGAGGCCGAGGACGCCGTACAGGATGCCTACGCACGCTGGTACGGGCTGTCACGAAGCCGGCAGGAGGAGATCCTGTCCCCCGCCGCCTGGCTGACGACGGTGACCAGCCGCATCTGCCTGGACCTGCTCGGCTCGGCGCGGGCCCGCCGTGAACGCTATGTCGGCGCGTGGCTGCCCGAGCCGCTGCCCGACCGCACCGAGTGGGACCACGCGGGCGGCGCCGACCCCACCGGCCCTTCAGACCCTGCCGACCAGATCGTCCAGGACGAGTCGGTGGCCATGGCCTTCCTCGTCGTCCTGGAGTCGATGACGCCCGCCGAGCGGGTGGCGTTCGTCCTTCACGACGTCTTCCGGTACCCGTTCGCCGAGATCGCCGACGTTCTCGGCCGGACCCCTGCGGCCTGCAAGCAGCTGGCGGCCTCCGCCCGGCGGCGGGTGGGCGTCGCGCGCGCTCCGGTGACGGCGACCGGCCAGGCCGACGTGGTGAGGCACGTCAAAGAGGCGTGGGAGACCAAGGACATCGCAGCCCTCGTCGGTCTTCTCAACCCGGCCGCCGTGATGACCGCCGACGGCGGCGGCATGGTCGGCACCGTCCTGCGACCGGTCGAGGGCGGCGCGCGCATCGCCCAGTACATGGTCGCCATTGCCGACAAGGCTCCGGGGCTCGAACTCTTGGTGCGGTCGGTCAACGGTGTGCCGGGCCTGGTGGCCCTGCGTGCCGGCGTCGTCATGACCGTGGCCTCGTTCGTCGTCTCCGACGGGCGCGTCACCCGGATCTGGGCGGTCCGCAACCCGGAGAAGCTGCGACCGTGGGTGCTGGAGGGCTGGGGCGTGTATGGAAAGCAGATCTTACGACTTTGAGAGCGATTGAGTACGGGACGTGTTGGCCTGGCTGGTCGGCTGGTGCAGCGGCGTACGGCAGCCCCAGCCGCAGGTGCACCAGCGTGACAAGGAGCCGGTCGACGAAGACCCGACGTTGCTTGGGTCCGGTACCAACAGGCCGCCTGCGGTCCCCGCCCCCCCGCCGTTCACGCAAGGCCGACTCACGGGCGGCCTGCCACTTGGAGGCGAGTTCTTCGAACGACTCGCCGAACTGTGCGCGGGAGACCCCGGATAGGGCAGGGTGGGAACAGACCGCACGGGGCAGGCTTGCGTCACAACTTGCCCAACCCGTGTGGACCTTCGCCTGTAACGGCGAGGGCGCCTGCCATGATCGTCATCATGGGGATACACATCGCACCGGCCGCGGTGGCCGACTTCCACCAGGTCCTGACTGATCACCCCCGCTACTGGGGCGAACGCGACCTTCGGTCGCTGCACCTGCTGGCCCTGGTGCAGGAATTCGGTTCCACCTGTTTGGTTGCCCGGGCCGAGGACGGAATTCGTGGCTACATCTTCGGGTTCGTCACCCCAGACGGCACCGGGTACGTGCATCTGATCGCCACGCGGGATGATGCCCGTGGCACCGGTCTCGGGCGTCGTCTGTACACGGCGTTCGCTGAAGCAGCGGAACGTCACGGTGCACGGACGTTGAAGGCGATCACGTCAGTTGAGAACACCGGCTCGATCGCCTTTCATCGCAGCCTGGGCTTCGACACGAAGATCGTCGACGACTACAACGGCCCCGGCCGGGCTATGGCCGTCTTCCACCGAGAACTGTCGCTCAACGTCTCGCGGCCCTGAGCCACCAGCCGTCACCGGTAATCGCTCCCCAGTACGTGAGTCGTGGGATGACCTTGGTTCGTCGCACGTGGAGATCCGACGGACGAGCAACGGGCGGTGCTGGAGCCTTTGTCGCCGGGGGGCAAGAAGCCCGCGGCTACCGTCCCCGTTGCCGCCATCGACGAGTGGTTGTGAGGTACTGGTCCGACGACAACTCGAACACCCGTACTCGCCGACCGCAGGTGGGATTCACGGTCTCACGGACCGGATGCATCCCCAGTTTGGTCATGATCCGTTCGGAGGCGTCGTTGCCCACTTGAGTGATGCTGACGATCCGCTCCAGCCCTCGCTCTTCGAACCCGAACCGTACAGCGGCCGCAGCGGCCTCGGTGGCCAAGCCCTGGCCCCAGTGTGAACGCCCCAGCCGCCAGCCGACCTCAACGGCCGGCAGCACCTCCGGCAAGAAGTCGGGCACCGAAAGGCCGGTGAATCCGGCCAGCCCGCCAGTGGACCGGATCTCCACGGCGAACAGGCCGAAGCCCTGTGACTCCCACTCGCTCTCCCATGCCTGGACCCCGCCGCGAGTCTGCTGTTCGTCACGGACGCTGCCGTCACGGATCCACCGCATGACCTCGGGGTCGGCATTGATGGCAGCCATGGGCGCAACGTCTTCCTCGCGCCAGCGACGCAGGATCAAACGCGGAGTCTCAAGCATGACCATCCAATCATTCTGGATTACACATGGGCTCTCCGCCATCGACGAGCTCGGCGCCCGCGGCGCGCTGGACTGGTCGCGGTGCGCGATGGACTCCGCCAGCGTCCGGGCGGCACAAGGGGGGCTGCTGACCGGACCGAAACCGACCGACCGAGGCAAGAGCGGATCGAAAATCCATCTGATCAGGGACCGGAACCGACTGCCCCTGTCGCTGCGTATCCTCGGCGCCAAGACCCACTACAGCCTCGGCCCGAAGCCGCTGCACTGCATGGCCCGCAAAGGCATCGAGTCCGCCACGCGAACGGGCGGCCGGCGCTGGGGCGTTGGGGGAACCGGATCTCCGGCGGCCCCTCGGGCGCCGGCGGTACGACCGAGGGGTGTGCTCCGCGGCTTCAACAGCTGCGGCCGTGTCACGTCGCCCGCCGCCAGATCTTCGCATCAGGAACGCACCACCCACTACCGACCACGGGTGACAATCCACAGTCCAAGCGCGTGAGGAAACCGAAGGCGTCCTGTTTCCCGGTCAGTCGATTCCATACCGTGCCGCGATGCCGGCGATCACGAGTTCCAGCCCCTCTGTGAAGTGCCGCTCGTAATCCGCGAAGATCTCGGCGCCTGCGGCGGCGGACAGCGGGAAGTCGGCCATCGTCCGGGCGCGTTCCTCGACGTCGAAGCCCTCGCGCCGTTCATCGGGCAGTGGCTCGACGCCCTGCTCCTCTGTGACGAAGCCGATCGTGTAGAGGTACGTCGTCGCGGTCGCGCGAACCGCCTGGGCGAGGGTGAAACCGGCGGCCGTGAAGAGACGCAGGGTGTCCTCCATCTGCTCGGCGTGCTCGACCCCCGTGAAGCGTGAGCCGCTGAAGACCTTGGCGCCGTCGCGGTAGGCGCGCAGCGCCTCGCGCAGGCCGTGGTTGGACTTGCGCAGCCGCTCCTGCCAGGTGTCGGTGCGGTCGAGTGGCGTCCCGGCGACCATCCGGCGGTACATCTCCGTGGCCATCTCGTCGAGCAGCGCCTGCTTGTCCTTGAAGTGCCAGTAGAGGGCAGGCGCCTTGACGCCCAGCTCGCGGCCGATGGCACTGAGCGTCAGGCCCTCGAGGCCCACCTCGTTCAGGAGGTTCAGGGCGGCGTCCGCGACCCTCTTGCGGTCGAGGGGCACACGTCGGTTCGCAGTCACGCTTGACAGCTTAACGCCGTTAAGGCCATCGTCGTGCCCAACGGAATTTAACGACGTTAAGGAGCGTGGGCGGCATGGCTGCACAGGTGGACGTCCTGGTGGTGGGTGCGGGCCCCAGTGGGCTGACCCTCGGCATCGACCTCGCCCGGCGCGGGGTGGACGCCCTCGTGGTCGAGCGGGCCGACGGGCTGTTTCCCGGCTCGCGAGGCAAGGGAATCCAGCCGCGCACCATGGAGGTCTTCGACGACCTCGGCGTCCTCGATGCGATCCGCGCGGCTGGAGGCGCCTACCCGGCCGGGATGATCTGGCAGGACGGACGGCGCATGGGCGAGCGCCGGATGTTCGACCCGGCCGAGCCGACGGAGGACTCGCCGTTCACCGAACCGTGGATGGTGCCACAGTGGCGCACGCAGGAGATCCTGCTGGCGCGGCTGGAGGAACTGGGCGGGCGGGTCGCCTTCCGCCGGGAGGTGGTCGGCCTTGTGCAGGACGAGGACGGGGTGACCGTTCGATTCGCCCGCGGCGCCGACCTGAGGGCCGGTTATGTGGTGGCCGCCGACGGGGGCCGCTCGGCGGTGCGCCGGGCGCTCGGCATCGGCATGACCGGCGAGACGGTCGATCCGAGCACCATGCTGGTGGCGGACCTCCGTATCACCGGCCTGGACCGCGACAACTGGCACGTCTTCCCGCCAACGGGGCAGGGCGACGGCTTCATGGCGATCTGCCCGCTCGCGGGCACGGAGGACTTCCAGCTCGCGGCACAGTACCCGGAAGGCACTGCGGTGGACCTGTCCCTCGACGCCATACGCAAGCTCGTCGCCGCCCGCTCGCACCTCACCCCCGAGGACGTGACCGATGTGCGGTGGGCCTCGGACTTCCGCCTGCGGGCCGCCCTGGCGGACCGATTCCGAGAGGGCCGGGTCTTCCTCGTCGGGGACTCGGCACACGTCCACTCACCGGCCGGCGGCCAGGGCCTCAACACCAGCGTGCAAGATGCGTACAACCTGGGCTGGAAGCTGGGCGTGGTACTGCGCAACGGTGTGCCCGCCTCACTCCTCGACACCTACGAGCAGGAACGGCGCCCGATCGCCGCCGACATGCTCGGTCTTTCGACGAGTGTTCACCGCGGCGAGACCCGTCGTGGTGAGGCGACCCGTCAGCTCGGCCTCGGCTACCGGACCTCGTCCCTCACGGAGGAAACCCGTCAAACCCCGGGCCCGGTGAGGGCGGGCGACCGCGCACCTGACGGGACGGTGGACGGGGTACGGCTGTTCGACGCGTTCCGGGGGCCGCACTGGACCCTGCTGACGGCCGGCACGGACGCGGCACAGGGGTACGGCGCGGGGGTGTTTCTCATCCGCCCGGACGGTTACGTGGGCTGGGCGGGAGACACCACGGAGGGGTTGGCGGAGTACGCGGGGCGAGTGGGGGCCGAGGGGGCGCACCGGATCCCTTAGCGGACTTCGACAGGCGCGGCGGCGCTACAGGCGCACGACGATCAGGGCGATGTCGTCCTCTCCGCCACCGCTGACTCCGAGGCGGGACAGCAGGGTGTCTGCCAGGTGGGCAGGACCGAGGCGGGAGTGGGCGGCGAGGATGTCGATGAGCCGTTGCAGTCCGGTGTCGATGTCCTCGCCCCGGCGTTCGATGAGCCCGTCGGTGTAGAGCACGAGTGTGTCGCCGGGGGTGTAGGGCACGGCGGCCTGGGGGCGCGGGACATGTTGGGGGCGGGCTCCCAGCGGCGGGTCGGTGGCCTGATCGAGCAGGATGGCGGTGCTGTCGGTGCGGGTGAGGATCGGTGGGGGATGGCCGGCGCTGCTGTAGGTGATGTAGTGGCGGCTGGTGTCGATGACGGCCTTGACCGCGGTGGTGGCCAGTGCTCCTTCCAATGAGCGCGCGTACAGCCCCAGGACCTCCATGGCCCTGGCAGGCTCGTTCAGGGCACGGACGGCGGCGGACAGCGCGCTGCGAAGCATGCCCATGACGGCGGCGGCCTCCAGGCCGTGGCCCACGACATCGCCGACCGCGACGGAGAAGCCGCCCTGGGGCAGGTCCACCACGTCGTACCAGTCGCCGCACACGTTGAGGCCTTTGGCGGCGGGCAGGTAGCGCACCGCGATGTCGTGGTGCCGGGCCAGGTCCGGGGCCTGCATCATCGCCTCCTGGAGGGTGACGGCGACCTTCCGTTCTCTGGCGTGGGCTTGCCGCAGTTGCTCGTTCAGCCGCTGAAGCTCCTGCGCCCGCACATAGAGTTCGGATTCCATGGCTCGCTGCTCGCTGAGCCCCTGCTCCGGTCGCGGGCGGTCGCTGTGGGAGAGCACGAACTCGGTCACGTCCTCCATCCGGTGGAGGATCCACGCCACCTGTCCGTCCGGCCCGGGCACGGGGACGTTGATCGGGGACGCCCATCGTTCTTCGAAGACTCCGGGGCGATCGGGCACGGGGATGTCGTACTTCTGTACCACCAACGTCTCCGGCTGTCCCGAGCGCAGAACCCGGTGCAGGGAGGCATTCAGGCTCCGCGCCCCGTCGGCATCGGGGTCCGCGGGATTGCCGGGGAAGGCGTCGAAGAGATACCACCCGACCAGGTCTTCGCGAGGTCGGTGGACGGCACGGCAGAACGCATCGTTGACATCCAGGATCACCAGATCGCAGCCCAGCACCAGATACGGACTGAGTGTGGCAGCGAACAGCGCCCGGTAGTCGATGGGCGGCGCGGTCACGGGAGACCTCCGTTCCGGTCCGGTGGCCCCTTCTCCGCTTCTACTATGCGCCTTGCCGGTCACCACACCAGCGTGGCAGGCCCTCGGGGTGTCGTCAGAACCCCTGGTCAGGAAGGTGCCGGTCACCCTCCGGTCCCCGGCACAGCGGTAGCACTGTCGGCATCTCGGTCGCTGCTAGGTCATCGGAGGCTCTCGGACAGGGGGTCACGGCGGGGTGCGGCGGGGCTGAGTCGCTGGTGCGCCGCATATACGGACAGCGGCCGCAGCGCGACAGGGTGGTCACAGCATCGGCGAGAACCCGCCGAAGTGTGGTGCTCCTGATCGGGGACACCGGGCGGGTTCTACTTCACCGTGAGCGACAGGACGGACAGGATGGGCCTCCGTTCGGGAGAGGGTTTGATCGGGAGGGGGCGTTGGGATGGTTACGACCTGCAAGCAGCGATCGCAGACGGCGAGGTGCTGCGCCGCGTGGCGCGGGACCTCCCCGAGTCCGCGGGCCGGGGCCGCGCACGCTGGACAGCAAAGGAACCGATGATGGACATCAAAGGATCAGTCGCCCTGGTCACGGGGGCGAACCGAGGCATCGGCCGTGCGTTCGCCCGTGCCCTGATCGAGCACGGTGCCGGCAAGGTCTACGCGGGAGTCCGCGACCCCGCATCGGTTGCCGACCGGGACGTCACACCGCTGCGTCTGGATGTCACCAAGCCCGAGGAGGTCCTCCAGGCCGCCACGGTGGCGGATGACGTCACCATCGTGATCAACAACGCGGGCATCGGGGGCGCCCGCACCAAGCTCTGGGAGGGCTCCTTCGACGGTGCGCGCGCGGCGATGGAGGTCAACTACTTCGGCACCTGGGCCGTCTCCCGGGCGTTCGCCCCCGTCCTCGCCCGCAATGGTGGTGGCGCACTGGTGAACATGCTGTCAGTGGCCTCCTGGGTCGGGCAGCCCCTGTTCCCCGGCTATGCCGCGTCCAAGGCGGCGCAGTGGTCCTTGACCGACGCCCTGCGGCAGGCTCTGATCGAACAGGGCACCTTGGTGGTGGGCGTACACGCCGGTTTTGTGGACACGGAGCTGAGCGCCTGGACGGACGCGCCGAAGATCAGCGCGGCCGATGTGGCCGAGCAGACGATGCAGGCCCTGATCCACGGTCGGAGCGAGGTCCTCGCCGACCAGGAGACCAGGCAGGTCAAGGCCGCTCTGTCGCAGCCGCCCAACCCCGACCCCCGCCCCTGAACGCCGACCTGCCCTGCCGGGCCGGGTACACCGACATCCGGCCACGGGCGGCGGCGTGCCTCCGGCCCTGGCGCTGGTGCACCGGCGTGGAAGCGGCGTAGGCGCAGGCACCTCGAACGCTCCTGCGTGCGGCGCACAGGCCGGGCGCCGGCTGGAACCTCGTCGGGCGGCAATACATCTCTCTGTGCGGGAAGACAGAAGCGGCGGCACCCGGCCCCCGCAGGGGTGTCTTCACCAGAGGGAAATTCATGGTACGGCGGACAGCAGCGGTCTCCGCGATCGGCCTGGCGGTGCTTCTGGCCGCCACCGCCTGTGGTCGTGGCGAGACCGTCTCCACCCAGCCGGCCAAGGGAGCGCCGCAGACAACCGCTTCCACCACCGGGCCGAGGGCGTCCTCCCCGGCCTCGTCCAACCCGACCGGGGCCGCCGCCTGCGCAACGCCGCAGCTGCGCTGGAAACTGACGCGCCTCGACCGCAAGACGCACAACGCGCCGACGGCCCTGCTCAGCGCCACGAACACCGGCACTCGGCCGTGCGCCTTCGACGGCTACCCCGACATCGACGTCTACGTCGGCAAAGGCCCGAGCGTCTCCTCGAAGCCGAAGAGAGTCACGTCGGTCCGGCTGGTGCTGAACGCGGGCCATGCCGTCGAGTTCCCGCTTTTCTACGCGCCGACCGCCGACCCGCAGGGGAGCTGCTTCATCCCGGGCGATGACGACCCCCGCATCTCCGTGCGCCCACCGCACGCCGCCGGCGGCGACTACGGTGCCTCCGCGCAGCTGACCGACGTGAAGGGCCGCCATCTGCGAGCGCAGGTGTGCGGGACCACCATCCAGCTGGGCGCGCCCCAACCGGGTTAGGCGATATGGCTATTTACCGTGTGCAAACCTTCCGTCCGTGCGATCATGGTGGCTGCGACCGCTGACCACGGTCGACCGGAAACCGCCTCGCGGCGGCACGGGGGAGACGCAACGGGACGCGCTGTCATGTGCAGTGAGCACCACGTTGCAGGCGGACAGCGGGACATCACGCATCGCGCTGCGTAGCAGTGGATCGCCGTGCGGAGGACCAGGGCCGGTCTGGCCCACGGCTTCGCCGTGCCTGCCCTCGACACGCACAGCCGTGCGACTCACCGTGCCTGCCTCACTTGGAGAAGACCACGTTGCATAGAAGACGAATGTTCGGGGCTGTGGGTGTGCTGTGCACCGCGACGCTGATGGGCAGCGCGGCCGCAGCCCAGGGCGCCACGCCGGCCCCATCCACCACCGGCCCGGCGCCGGCCACGCCGGCAACTCCGCTCAAGACCACGTCCCTACCGAGCGCCTCGCAGTCGCTCGCCGCCTCACCGTCAGCCGACAACGGCTGGACGGTCCAAGAGGCCATCCGGTTCTGGACACCCCAGCGGATGGCCTCGGCCACCGACCCTTCGGGCCGCGTCGCCCAGCCGAGGGGCTGGACGGCACAGCGGAAGAACGGCCTGACCGGCGCCGGACTCACCGGTCAGCACTTCGGCGGCATCAAGTCCGTCGGCATGCTCTTCCACACGGACAGCAGTATGCGGGCCCACTACTGCTCGGCCAGCGTGGTGCGCAGCGCGGGTCACGACCTCATCCTCACCGCCGGACACTGTCAAGGCAAGAACGCCGCGTTCATCCCCAAGTACGACGCCACCAAGTCGGCGGCCAAGCAGCCGTACGGGATCTGGCCGGTCAAGGAATGGTTCCGCGACAAGCGGTACGCCTCCGACAAGAGCGTCAACTCCGACCTGGACTTCGCCTTCGCGAGCCTGAAACCCAATGGCCGCCGGAAGATCCAGGACGTCGTCGGCGCCAACACCCTGGCCCGTACACCCGGCTTCACCAACAAGGTGACGGTCATCGGCTACCCGTCGATCGGGCACAACCCGCAGGATCAGGCGGTCCGCTGCGCCAACGTCCGGACGACCGCGCTGCCGTCCTACTATCAGATGCAGATCGACTGCGGCGGTATGTGGGGCGGTGTCTCCGGCGGCCCCTGGTTCTCCAAGTTCGACGCCTCGGGCAACACCGGCCAGATCATCGGCAACGTGGGCGGCTTCAACGGGGGCGGCCCCGATGTGCGGCCCAGCGACCCCCTGTACAACCGGATCACCTACAGCCCGCTGCACGGGGACCGCTTCTTCCAGCTCTACGCCGACGCCCAGAGGGGCCTCCACCCCGACCACGGCCCGTACCACCAGCCGCCTCTGCCCTACACGATGGGCAACGGTTCGACCTGGAAGCACGCGAAGCTGATGGCCTCGGGCGACTTCAACGGCGTCGGCCACAGCGACATGCTCGTCGTCTGGGACGACGGCGAGGTGACCCTCTACACCAGCGACGCCAAAGGCCACTTCGTCGCCGAACAGCAGATGCTGGCCGCCAACACGACCTGGAAGCACGCGGCGACCATCACCGCGGGCGACTTCACCGGATCGAACCGTTTCGACCTGATGGTGCGCTGGTCCGACGGCGAGGTCACGCTCTACGGCGACGTCGGCACCAACGGCCTCAAGGTGCCCGGCACCCGGATGGTCGGCCCCAACACCACCTGGAAGAACGCCACCCAGATCGCCGCGGGCCGCTTCAACGCCTCGCAGTACGTCACCGACCTGATCGTGCGCTGGTCGGACGGCGAACTGACCCTCTACACCAGTGTCGGCGCGGGAACCTTCGGGCAGGAGCACAAGCTCAAGGACCCCAACCACACCTGGAAGAACGCCACGCTGCTCACCAGCGGCGAATACTCCGGCAACCAGAAGTGGGACCTGATGGTGCAGTGGTCGGACGGCGAGCTCGACAACTACGTGGGCACCACCCCCTCCGGACTCGGCACCGAGGCACGCATCAAGAACCCCAACGGCCTCTGGACTCACAACACCGTTATGACCACCGGCAGCTTCACCGGCAACCACCGCACCGATGACCTGGTCGTCCGCTGGTCAGACGGCGAGACGACGATGTACGCCGACACCGGCAAGGACCATCTGGGCACCGAAGGAAACCTGGTCCCCCACGCCTGATCCCGAAAGTCCACGGCATGGTGCCGCCCAGCGCCCTTCCGAGCTGGGCGGCACCGCCGTTGACCAGCTGCTCCAGCGCAACAGGGGGCCAGATCCGCCACTTCGGGATGATCTTCCTCATGCGTAGGTAATATCTGTCTCCTGAGTGGTGAAGTTCGCTTCACAGCTCTGGACCGGGGGCACGGGGAATGATGGCGACGGGCCGACCACAGACCGGCGACGCGGTGATCCTGGTCCCCGGAATCATGGGCAGCGAACTGGTCGACACGACCACCGGCCGCACTCTGTGGGGACTGTCGGACCCGCGCTGGTATGTCTCGGCGTGGCCCTCCGGTACGTCGTTGTCCGCGCTGCGGCTCACCCCCGAGGAACGGTCGGGACGTTACGGGCGAGTTCGAGCGACACGCCTGATCCGCTTTCCCGCGTTCGCACCGGTTCTCGCCGGCCGGTCGCCGTACGAGCAGCTGCGCAAGGGTCTGCGCGCCGTCGTGTGGCACCCGGCAGCCGTCGCGGAGTTCGCGTACGACTGGCGGCTGCCGGTCGCTCACAATGCGGCCCCGCTTGCCGAGTTCGCCCGCCGCCACCTCGACGACTGGCGCGCTCATCCCGCCTACGCAGAGGGCCGGTCCCGCCTCGCCCGTGCCGAGGACGACACGCCCGCGCGCCTTGAACCTGCCCGCACGCGCCTTCTACGAGCGCTCGGGGTGGACGTACGCCGGCCACGAGCAGGCGACCCCGGTCTGGAGAAGGCGGGCTTCTCCGTGCGGGAACGGCTGTACTTCAAGGTGCTCGACGAGCCCTTGCGGAAGTCCGCTGTCTGATGTCCGAGTGAGCCCTGTGGTCGCGGTGGCCACCGGCGGGGAGCTGTGGCGAGTGCCCTCACTTCATTTCCTCGTGTAGGTGACGATGTTGACGCCGGAATCGAAGCCGCGGCGTGAGGTCGGCAGAAAGCCGGTGGGGGCGAACCGGCCGTCGAACAGGGGGATACCGGCACCGAGGACGACCGGATTGTGCTTGATGATCAGTTCGTCGATTTCGTCACGGAGCGCGGCGGCAAGCTTGCCGCCCCCGGCCAGCCAGATGTCCATGCCGTCCTGCTTCTTCAAGTCCCGCACCAGTGCCGCCGGTTCGTCGGCGACGATCTCCACCTCCGGGTCGGCGGAGGTCAGGGTGCGGGAGACGACGTACTGCGCCAGGTGGGCGTACGGGCTGGTGATGCCCGCCTTCAGACCCGGCTCATAGGTGCCGCGACCCATGATCACGGTGTCGAAGTGCCGGTGCGGGGTGTCGGTCAGGCCGAGCGGCCCGCGAACGTGCACCGGCATCGTCTCGGGGTACTCGGCGAGGATCGCTTCCTGGACCTCCCCCTCGAAGGGGAAGAAGTCGTAATCACCGTCCGGCCCGGCGATGTAGCCGTCGAGGCTGGCAGCGACGTAGTAGGTGAGCTTGCGCATCCGGTCTCTTTTCTCTCTGCCGACGCGGCGAGGCCGGAGCCGCGTCCGGCCTCGTTCTCATTGATGTACTGTGGCTGAAGTGGTTTGAACGTAGTACTGCACTCGCAGTGGTGTCAATGAGTTTCCCAGGAGCTGCCGATGCGTCAGAACCCGGCCCGCCGTACCGCCTTGCTCGATGCCGCCGTCGAGGTCCTCGCCCGCGAGGGCTCCCGGGGCCTCACGTTGCGCGCCGTCGACAAGGAGGCGGCCGTCCCCACCGGTACGGCGTCCAACTACTTCGCCAACCGCGCCGACATGCTGGCCCAGGTCATGGAACGCACCCGCGAGCGTCTGACCCCCGATCCGGCCGAGCTGGCCGACACAATGAACGCCGCGCCGTCACAGGAGCTGGTCAAGACCCTGATGCTCCAGCTCGTCGACCGCATGCGCCGCGACCGCAGCAGTCACCTGGCCATGCTCGAACTGCGTCTGGAGGCCACCCGGCGGCCCGAACTCCACACGGAGCTGACGCGCTTCTTCACCGCCGAACTCGAGGCCAACACCGAGTTCCACCTGGGCCACGGCCTGCCCGGCGACCGCACCGGGGTGGTACTGCTCTACCTGGCCATGCTGGGGCTGATCGTCGATGACCTGACCGTCCCGGAACTTCTCACGCCGCACCGGCTCGACGCCCTGATCGACGTCATGGTGACGCGCCTCCTCCCGGAAGAGGCTGCCTGCCCACCGCAGCCGACCTCTCGCAGCGAAGGCTGAGCTTTCTCACCGGACAGTGAACGAAGGGCTCGCCGCGGGCCGGAAGCCCTGTAGGCGGCCAACCGGAATACGGCCGGAACATGGACGGTGCTACTGGGGCCCCATCACGGCGGAGACGCAGGGTGCGGACAAGGGCACCGCTGCGTTCCTCCGCCGTGATGGGCCGGGCAGTCCTACCCCCGGCGGGCAACCCAGGTGGCCTGGCTTGACGGGTCGTTGATGTCGACGGTCACGCCGGACCACCTGCTGTCCGAGCCGAGGTGTCCGTCGTACCAGGGCGGTGTGTCCGAAGTTCCAGTGGATGAAGAAGACGACGTTGCCTCCGCTGAGTTTGCCGTCGATGTCCCCGCTGTTGCCTTCCCAGGAGGCGAATCCGGTGAAGTTGCCGTCACCGTTGGGAGTGCCAAGGAAGAGGCTCACATGGGGAGCATTGCTCTGGTCCATGATCCACTTTCCGTCGAAACCGCCCGCTTGTAACACGGCAGGCGCCGACGACCGTGCCGCGTCCCGCCCATCGAGGGCAGAGGCGTCCGCAGTGGAGACGGTGAAGGCCAGCATGGCTGCCGAGACAGCCGCCACCGCCCCTGCTTTGCGCATCAGTCCGAATGTCATGAACCCCCTCCTTGGAACCCCTCGGAAACCAGCATGCGAGGAGGGGTACGCAGGACAGCCGCCGATCGCGCACAAACCACCCGTGGGGATATCCCCGAGGTGAAGTCACAAGGGGGCAGCCGGAGTGCGCCAAGCGCGTGGTCTCCGTGCTCCGCCTGGGCGCCGAGACCTCAAAACGTTCGGTTCGTACGTGCAATGTGCGGCAACCGTACGCAATCCGTACGGTCCATGGACTAGGGTGAGCAGTGGGAGGTGTGGATGTCGGAGTTGTTCGAGGCGGTCGATGCGTTGATCGCGTCTGCGTCGCCGCTGCCGCCGCCGGCGGAACGCAAGCGGCTGCGCCAAGCGCACGGGCTGACGCTGGACCAGGTCGCCGGCGCGCTGAAGGTACGGCGGGCGACGGTGAGCGGCTGGGAGAACGGGAAGACCGAGCCCAGGCCGCCGGAGCGGGAGGCCTACGCGCACCTGCTGAAGAAGCTCGCTGAGCTCTACCCCGTCGATGCGGCTCCCGCGGCCGCCACTCCTGCGTCCGAGACGTCCACGGCCGTGCCGGCCCCCGCAGGCGCGGCACCGGAAGAGGCACGGGCTGCATCCACCAGCGCGACGCCGGACGCCGCAGTCACGACTGGCTCCAAGAACACCCCACCGCGACCAGCCCTCGTAACCGCGTCCCGTCCGGGGGCCACCACAGGGCCGCCGACGAGTCGGCCGGGAGCGAAGAAGACCGCCCCCAAGAAGGCCGCTGCGACCACTGCGACCGTGTCTGCACCGGCCGCGGCCGATCCATGGTTCGAGAACGGGCCGCTGGCCGTTGTCGACGTCGACCAGGAGGGGGACGTCCTCGCCTACTGCGTCGGCGGGCTGGTCCTGGACGTGCCCGCCAAGTCACTCCCGTCGCTGGTCGACTGGACCCTGACCGAGGCGAGGCTCGGCGCGCCGCGCCTGAACGGCTCGGGCAAGGACGCCGACCCGCTGCTCGTGCTCACCGAGGCCGCGTGTGAGCGGTACGGGCTGCCGGTGCGCCTGTCGAAGGAGGAGCGCCTGGCCGGGCGGATCCCCGACTCGCACAAGGTCGTCACACAGTTGCTGCGGGCGAACTGGCAGCTGACGAAGCGTGGGTTCGGGCCCTGGGCGCGGATCTACCGCCCGGCCGAGGGCGGCCGGCGCAGGTGCGTCCAACTGTGCATCCCGTCCTGGGACGCGCTCGACAGCCGCCACTGGGGTGGTGCGGCGCAGTCGCCGCCGGCAGAACTGGCCCGGCTCCTGGGCGCCTACGCGACCCGGGTGATGACCCCTCGAGGCTCCACCGCCGTGACCGGCCTGGAGCTGATGACCGCCCTGCACCCGCCCACGAGGGCGAGCCGGCCGGATGAGAGCGGCGAGCGCCACAGTGAGCACAATCCCGGCTCGCTCGGCAGTCATCCGGTGGACTGCGCGCCGTGTGAGGCCCCCGACGGGCACCCCCTCCTCGCCGGCCTGCCCCGTTTCCACCAGCGGGGCCCGGCGGAGATGTTGCTGGAGGAGGCGTACGACTGGGCGCGGCCGCTCACCGACGAGGAGTGCCTCAAGCGCTATGTGGTCGGTCTCGACGTGAACCTGGCGTTCGGTGCGGCCGCCAACGGCGCCCTCGTCGGCCTCGCCGGCGAGCCGGTCCGCGTCAAGGACCCGGTCTTCGATCCTAAGCTGCCCGGCAGCTGGCTGGTGGACCTCTCCCACGTGGATCTGTCCCACGTGCTGGTCGGCAAACAGCGGCAGCACCTCGACGGCAAGCTGCTGCCCAGCCCGTTCACCCCGACAGGCGACCGGCCCGACGGGCCGGCCTGGTACGCGACCCCGACCGTGGCGTATGCCGTGGAACTCGGCTACGACGTCGCACCCCTCGAGGCGTACATCAGGCCTTCGAGCGGCCGCTACCTGGACGGCTGGTACAAGCGGCTCCGCGACGCGTACATCGCCACCATGGCAGACCTCGGCGTACCGGAGGACCTGACGCCGGAGCAGTTCCTGACGGCGATGGACGGCCACAAGCAGCGCGATGAGCAGATGGTGATCGTGCTGTCCGCGATCAAGGCGACCGTCAAGGGCGGCATCGGCAAACTCAGGGAACGACCGCGCGGCGGCGGGTGGCGCCCGGGCCGGCCCTGGCCGGCTCTGTCACGGCCGACCTGGCGGCCGGACATCCGCGCCGCCGTCATCTCCCGGGCCCGTATCAACATGCACCGCAAGATGCTCGCGCTCGCGGCGGCCACCGGGCGGTACCCGGTGGCGATCCTGTCGGACTGCGCCGTGTACGCCGCCGACGGCCCCAGCCCGCTGGACGTCCTGCCCTACCAAGGAGGCAAGACGGTGCCCGGCAGCTTCCGGCTCGGGGTCTCCCCGGGAATGGTCAAACACGAAGGCACCCAGACCACCTTGTGGGCCGAAGAGGTCCGGGAGCGGCACGGCCCGGAACTCAACCTCGCCCGCTACATCAAGGACGGCCGGATCTCCGCCGCCGACGGCGGAGAGTAAGAGAGGGGCTGGTCGATGGACACGGTCGGGGAAGGCCTCGAAGAGGCGCTGCGGAAGGCGTTCACCCGCCCCGTCCCGAAGAGTGCGGGCGCGCAGATGCGGTATCTGGTCAAGCAGCTCAAGGGCACCAGGCCCGTGGCCGAGCTGCTCGGCATCACCCAGCGCACCGTCGAACGCTACGTCAAGGACCAGATCCGAAGGCCCAGGCAAGAGCTCGCGGAGCGTCTCGAGCGCGAAGTCCGCAGAAGGTGGCAGCCGCAGATCCGCGCCCGGGCCAAGCAGCAGGCCGCCACCCGGACCGGCCTCGTCATCGACACCCGCGCCCGCTTCGGCTACACCGCAGCCCCCGGCACCACCGACGACCCCCGGCTGCGCCACCTCACCGTGGCACTGCCCCCCGAATACGCCGCCCGCCTGTTCGACGCCCAAGAAGCCGGTGCCACCGAGCGCCGACTGCGTGACATCGCGGCCGACGGTCTGGGCGAGATCTACTTCCGTGACCGCGGCCGCCGCGCCCAGGGCCTGGATGTGGAGTTCACCGACGTGGAACATGTGGAGTTCGACCTGTAGCGCTGCGCGGGAGGTGCCGGCATGCGATGGTGGGGCGCAGGATGGGCGGTCGCCGGGATGATCGTCCTGGCGGCCTGTGGTGCGTCTTCAGGGGATGGACCGAGCGAAGGGGCGTCGGCGGACCGCGCGGCGCAGCCGTCGAGTGGCGAGCCGACCCACAGCTCTACGGCCCCGCTCCCGGCTCCGCCCTCGACTCCGCCCGCGAGCCCCGGCACGCCGCGCCGGTCAGCGTCGGCCGCTCCGCCCTCCGTTACCGCGGGGAGTTGCGCCGCCGGGCATGCGCAGGTCACCGTCGCCCCCGGCGACGCACCCGTGCGGCGGCTGTGCGTGCGGCCCGGGACGATGGTGTCGCTCATTCTGGAGCCCCGGGTCGACGACCGGAGGTGGACGGTGGTGCGCAGTTCCGCGCCGGTTTTCGTCGTGCCGTCCGGCTGGCGGCTGGGCGGGGACGGTGCCGCTCGTGCCTCGCTGCGGTGTGCGGGCACCCGGGGCGGCACGGCCAGGGTCATCGCGCTGGCGAAGGCACCGGATGTGGCGGGCGCCGCGCGCGCTGCCTTCACCCTGGACGTGAGTGTGGTGCCGTATCCGCGGGAGGGGTGACCCCGGAAGCCGGCGCCACCCCTCGCGCATCCGAGATGCGTCAGTCGCAGTCACGCACCCTGATCGTGTAGATGCCGCGGCCGTGCGTGGCCGCGTACAGGGTGCCGCCGTCCGGGCTCAGCTTCAGCTGGAGCACGGCGACGGCCGGGAGAGAGCCGACACGCTGCCACTTGGTGCGCCCCGGCGCCCGGTAGACCACACCGAGGTCGGTGGCGAGGGCGAGGCCGCCGTTCGCCGTGACGACCGCGGAGTTGGTCGGCACATCGGGGAGGTTCGCCGAGATGCCCTTCCAGGTGGTGCCACCGTCGGTGGACTCGAAGACGTGGCCGACGCCGGCGCCGGGCCCCTCGGTCCAGTGCCGGGAGAAGCCGTTGACCGCGAGGAAGACATGGTCGGCGTTCTTCGGGTCGATGGCGAAGCCGCTGAGGTAGCGGTTGGGCACCGTGCCGTCCGTGCCGCCGGCCGGAAGGGTGATGTCGTGCCAGCCGGTGCCGTCCGCGTTGCCGACGGCGATACCGCGGGCGAAGCCCTGGTTGTTGCAGGGCCCGCACCAGGCCGCGTAGACCTTGCCGCCGGAGGCAGCGACGGCGGTCGCGGTACGGCCGGCGCCGAGGTCGTACACGCTCTTCCACTCGGAGCCGCTGCGGATGGCATAGCCGTGGGTCTGCACCCAGATGTGGCGGCCGCCAGCGATCCAGGTGGAGCCGTTCTTCATGTCGGCCGCCAGCGGGGCGATGAAGCGGGCCTCGCTGGTGGCGTTGTCGGCCGGGGCGACGTTGTACGACGTCGCCTTGCCGGGGTCCGTGGTCCAGGAGCCGTCGTTCACGGCGCAGTTCTGGGTGACCTGGACCGCGAGGTAGACGTACTCCTCGGCGAGGTTGCAGCCGTTGGCCGGGTCCGTGAGGGTGTCGCCACCGTCGCCGCCGAAGTTGGAGCCCATGACCTTGTCGTTGCTGCGCAGGACGGACTGACCGTTGTCCTGGAGGCCGCCGGTGACGGAGACGCCGCCATGGTCCGGGTCCTTGCCGATGCCCACCGAGTAGTACTGGAGGGTGTCGATGGTGCCGTCGTTGAGCGAGGTCCAGTCGGTGGCGTGGCCGGAGGCGTCCTGTGCGCCGTCGACCGGGCGCCGGTAGGCACCCCCGTCGTTGCCGACGTACACATAGCTCTTGCCGTGGTAGCCGCCGATCGCCACGCCATGCTGGTCGGAATGCGTGGTCTGGCTGCAACTGCCGGTCTGCCTGGCCGGGTCGATGCTCCAGCAGGAGAACGGGAAGTTCCAATACGGGCCCACGGTGGACCAGGTGGCGCCGCCGTCCTTGGTCTCGTAGACCTCCTCCAAGCCCGCGTACACATGCCGGGGGTCGGCCGGGTCGACGGTCAGGAACTGGTTGTACCAGGCCTGCACGCCCGGCATGTAGCCGGCGGTTGTCAGCGCGGAGCCGTCGGCGGCCAGCTGTTTGTAGTCGGCGATCTTCGTCCAGGGACCGAACGGCGAGACGGCGCTGTAGATGCCCTTCAGACCGCTGTCCGGGTTGGTGGCCATCTGCTCGGGCGACTGGTCGATGGCGTAATAGCGGGAGCCGTCCCCGGACCGGGCGAAGGTGACCGTGCCGACGTTGTCCGCGTCGGTCGGCAGGTCGCCGAAGCCGCTGCTGATCCGCTGCCAGCTGCCGCCGACCTTGGTGTAGAAGCCGTTGTAGTCGTCACCGCTGCGCCAGCCGACCGCGAGGATCACCTTCGAGGGATCCCTGGGGTCGATGGCGATGTCGTTGGTGATGTTCTTGTACGCGGCGGCGTCGTCGGCCGCCTTCGAACCGCCCGGCAGATAGTCGGGGTTGGGCGCGAACTCCAGCTTCCACGAGCCGCTCAGCTTCTTCGTGGAGTGGCTCCACACGCCCTCGCTGGTCGCCGCCCACACCTTGCCGCCGCCGAACCGCAGTTGGCGGACGGTGGTGCTCTCCAGCTCGTCGCCGCCGACCCGGGTACGAGTGGAGAAGGCGCCGTGGTGTGGGTCGGACAGCAGGAACACGCCGCTGCCGAGGTACGCGTCCGCGTTGGTGTTCGCCTCGCCGGTGCCCAGCCACAGCCGTCCGGTGCTGTCGAGGGCGAGCGCGCCGGTGGACTGGGAGGGCAGACGGTCGCTGATGGGCTGCCAGTGCCCGCCACCGTTCCGCGAGCGCCACACTCCTCCGCCCGCGCTGCCCGCGTAGACGTAGCCGTCGTCGTCCGCGGCCATCGCGGCCATGCGGCCGGTGACGTTTCCGGAGCCGCCGCTGGAGTTGGAGTCGATGTCGCGATAGCGCGAGTCGTCGGAGTTGTACGGCAGGCCGGTGCTGTGCCGCCAACTGCCGCCGGTGCGCGGCAGTTTCGTCAGGCCGCGCCAGGCTGCGCCGTAAGCGCCCGGCGCGACGATGCCGGGGGAGGTGCGGGCCTCGGCGTACTGGTCCGCACCCTCGGCGATCTCATCGGCCTCGTTGCCGTCGTTTCCGTCTTCCGACTTCGCTGCGGGATGGATGACGCCAACCGAGTGCCCGCGCTCGGCGGCGAGTTGAGCAAGCATGCGGGCCCCGAAGGGGCTGGTGTGGCGGCCGGGCGCGGCGCTCGCGGGTATCGCGACGAGCCCGGCGGACGCGGTGATGGCACAGATCGTGAGCCACCGTCTTCTGCGGGTTTGTGCTGGCACCAGATCCTCCTGAACGGGTGTGGATACAGCCGTCGCAGGAGACCCGATCACGATCGGACGACGACGTCCGACACTTGGGCAACATTTTGTCCGGAACCTGTCACCGCATCAGCCGCAGGGGGGGGTGCCGACCAGCCGCAGCTCGCCTACGAAGGGCCGCCCATACGGCCTTGCCGACGCCGCGCTCCACCGCGAGGCGCTGAAACGGATGGCTGTAACCGGCACGTGGGCACGTCTCAGGCCCACACCGCCTCGACCACGGCGTGGCCTGCCGAAGCCGCCTGTTCGCAGAGCCCCTGGAGGTCCCTGTGGTGGTCGAGGAACTCCTGCCGGACCTGCGCCTGTTCCCGGATACGCCCGCCGAGCCTGGCACCGGCGTCGTTCCACAGCCCGTCGAAAGAGACAGTCGCGAGGAACTCTGCCTGTGACACCCCGGGCGGCTCCAGAATCATCAGGGGCGGGTTGGAGGGGTCGGCGTCAACGCTGTGTGCCACGGGGCGGCCGCCGTAAATCGGCAGCGTCCATGGCCTGTCGGCGTCCGCATCGAGGACACCGGCCGCGGCGTAGAGGTCATTGACGGAGTTGCAGACCTCCTCGATCGAGTCGGCGATACCCGCCGCGTACTCGTCGGGATGGTTGTCCCAAGCCTTGGACATGAACGCCGCGAGCCAGGTGCGGTCGTCCAGGATCTCGGCTTCCGCGACAGCGCGAAGGTGCAGGTGGATGCTCACGGCGTCGAGTCCCCAGTCTGGCCGACCGCCGGTCGGGCCGAACGGACAGAACTTACTCGGCGGCACTGACGGCGAGACCCCCCGTCTCTCAACGCGGAACGCCCGGCGCTGCCAGGACGTCCTCCGTCACCCGAGCGCCGTGTGTCGTCAAGACCAACCGCTGCGGACAGGCAGCCATCCCTACGGAACTTACGCAACAGGCCCAAGTGGGCCATCAGCACGTCACCGCCTGCGCGGAGACGCGGTCATGCGGGCTGCCACAGCTCGAGCCGATTGCCCTCAGGGTCGGTGACCCAGCCGAACCGACCGACTCCCTCCATGTCCTGAGTCTCTTCGGCCACCTCCGCTCCCTTGGCGCGCAATTGCGCGAGCATCGCATCCAGGTCGCGGACTCGGAAGTTGAGCATGGTCTGCTGGGCGCGGGACCCGAAGTAGTCGGTCTCGGACTCGAACGTTGCGAACACCGTCACCCCGGCTTCCTGACGCCACACACCGCTCTCATCGGTGTCCAGCCCCAGACAATCGCGATACCACGCACTCATGGCCGCCGGGTCGGCCGCCCGCATGAAGTATCCGCCGATTCCAAGCACACGTTCCATGTCCCCATCTTGCCAGGACGGCGATCGAGCGGGCCGGCACCACACCATCGCCCGCTTCACGCCCCCGTCTCAGTCGTGGGGGAACTCGTAAGGAGGTGGTGGCCCGCGGCGCCGTGGCCGGCGGTGGTCGCGAGATCTGGTGCTCGGTATGGGATCGGTCGAGGGACCGGTTCCGCTGAGTCAGCGCACGACCGACCGTACGGCGTCAGCCGAGCGGCCCACCACCGCTGTCCCGTCGTCCGCGGTGATGATCGGGCGTTGGATGAGGGTCGGCTGCGTGGCCAGAGCGTTGATCCAGCGGTCGCGATGGGCGGCATCCCGCTGCCACGTGTGCATGCCCAGGTCGGCCGCGGCCGGTTCCCCGAGCCGGGTGATGTCCCAGGGCTCCAGCTCCAGCCTTTGCAGCACCTGCTCGATCTCTTCGGCGGTCGGCGGCTCCTCCAGGTAGCGCCGCACCGTGTACTCGGCGCCCATGGCGTCCAGCAGGGTCAGAGCGGAGCTGCACTTGGAGCAGGCTGGGTTGATCCAGATTTCCATGCGTTGTGGTCTTTCGATCGCGGGCCGGGTTGTGTGCGGCGTTGTCAGGTCAGCAGGCTACGCCGGTCAGGGCGAGGAATTCGCTGCGGGAGCGGGCGTTGGAACGCAGCAGGCCGAGCAGGGTGGAGGTCATCGTGCTGGAACCGGTGGCCTGGACGCCGCGCAGGGTCATACAGGAGTGCTCGGCCTCGATCACCACACCGACACCCTTGGGCTCGAGGTGGGTCTGCAGCCAGTCGGCGACCTGTTTGGTCAGACGTTCCTGGACCTGCGGGCGGCAGGCGAAGTGCTCGACGACGCGGGCCAGCTTGGACAGGCCCAGGATACGGGCGCCGGGCAGGTAGCCGACGTGGGCCGTGCCGACGAACGGGAGCAGATGGTGCTCGCACACCGAGCGGACGGGTATGCGGCGGGCCAGGACGAGTTCGTCGTAGCCCTCGTCGTTGGGGAAGGTGGTCAGGTCGAACGGGCGCGGGCTGAAGAGTTCGGCGTAGGCGCGGGCCATCCGGCCCGGTGTGCCGCGCAGGCTCTCCGAGGCGGTGGAGATGCCCAGGGCCTGGAGGAACTGGCCGGCCGCGGCTTCTGCGGCGGCCAGGTCGATACCGCCGGGCTGATGGACGACCCGCAGGGCAGGCCGTACGGATGCCGTCACTTCCTCGTGGCGTGGATCTCTGCGGGGGGTGGTGCGGAGCGGGCGCTCGCTCATGTCAGCTGCCGCCGATGCCGAGGGCAGTGAGCAGGACCAGGACAAGGGTGACCACGGCGAACAGTCCGTGCGCCAGCACGACGGGCAGCGGGAAGTGGCGCTCGGCAGGGACGGCCGCGTCGGCTGTTTGTGCCGTCGCCGTGGCTGGTGTCGCCTCGGCGGTGGCCCGGTCGCGGTAGACGGGGATCCAGCGGGCCAGCATGACGAATCCCAGCAGGGCGACCGGCAGGAGCAGGCCGAACGCGGTCCAGGCCAGGGCGCTGCTGTCGGCCACGACATAGATGATCCACACCACCAGCCCGATCGCGGCGAGGGCGAAGTGCCCGAAGACGACCGGCACGGGCAGGCGGCTGGCGCCGGACTGCTGTTGCCGGATTCCGCCCCGTTGGATCCAGGTACCGAGCATGTAGAAGCCGCCGAGGGCGGTGACCGCCCAGGCGGTCAGTGCGGCGATTTCCATGGGGGAACTCCCGGGTGATGAGGGTGTCGAAGGCAGCCGGACGACACCGGCCGCCGGGAAGGCTGCGCGGGCCGGGTCACATGGCAGAGCGGGCGTCTCGTTCGCTGATGTCAGGCGTGTAGCCCTCGGCCTGGGTGCTCTCGTCGGCGACCCGTACGCCGTAGCGGTAGGCAAGCTTTCCGCCCAGAAATCCCGCGACGCTCAGGGCTGCCAGGCTGAGTGCGGAGAGGAGGAGCCTGCCGAGGCCGACGCTCCCGCCGTCGGTGCAGGTGCTGTGGCGCCACAGGAAATTGACGGTGTAGGCGGCGGTCACCAGCAGGTTCAGAGTCATATGGACCAGTGCGGTGCGAAAGGCCGGGGTGCCGGCCGGAATCGCGAACAAGTCGAGGAACCCGACCATGGCCGCCGGCAGGGCACCGATCACCCCGAGGGCGATCAACCACTGCGAGCCCTGGGTCAGGAACCCCGGACGGTGTACGACGTGGGAAGCGATGTCGAACACCAGGCTGGCCACCCAGGCGCCGATCGGCACGGTCACCAGGATCGGGTGGAACGGATGGCCGTACGGGCCGGCGAGCGAGGCGCTGACCGGACGCTTCGCTTGAAGCTGCGACTCACTGACCATCGCGACCTCCTCGCTAGTTTCACCAACAAATCTTGGTGTTATTCGGGATGGACGTCAAGATGCGCAGCACATGGAGTCAAAGAAGGGCTTGTGCCCACACACATGGGAGTTACCGTGGTCTCGTGGCTTCTGACCCGACTCCGCAGGCCGACGCGGCCCACACCGCCATCGACTCCGTCAGCGCCCTGAGCGAGGACTCGCGGCGGCGCATGTTCAGCTTCATCCGGCGTGCCCGCCGAGCCGTCACCCGCGACGAGGCCGCCGCCAGCGTCGGCATCTCCCGCAAACTCGCCGCCTTCCACCTCGACAAGCTCGTGGACGCCGGCCTGCTCCGCGCGCGCTACGAAACGCCCGACGGGATCCGCAAGGTCGGCAGACAACCCAAGGTGTACGAAGCCACCGACGCTCAGATCACCGTGAACATCCCCGACCGCCGCCACGAACTCCTGGCGGACCTCCTCCTGGATGCCGTACTGACCGAGGGTGCCGACGAAAACGCCGCGCAGGCAGCCCTGCGGACCGCCGAGCAGCGCGGTCGGCGGATGGGCGAGACCGCGCGGGACGAGACCCGCCCGGGCCGCCTGGGCCCAGAGCGCGGCGTGACCGCCTGCGAGCGGCTGCTGGACCAGTACGGCTACGAACCCGTCCGGGAGACCCCCACCCGGCTCCGTCTGCGCAACTGCCCCTTCCACCCGCTGGCCGCAAAGGCCCCCGACCTGGTGTGCGGTATGAACCAGGCCTTCCTCAGCGGCTTCCTCACCGGCCTCCAGGTCAACGGAGTCCAAGCCGTCCTGGCCCCCGAACCCGGGGAATGCTGTGTGCGGCTGAGCCCGGACGACACCGATGGTGACGACCAGATGGCCCAGGACCACTGACGCGACGCCGACCGCCCGCCCTCGCGGGCCAAGACCCACGGAGTCGGGGCCGCCATCGCGGGTCGAGGACGCAGGCCCCGCAGGACTCCTCTTCCTACTCGACCTGCGACAGCTCTACTTGATGGCCCAGGCGGTCAGCGTCCGCTGGACCCTCCTCGGCCAATTCGCACAAGCCGTCGGCGATCCGGACTTGCTCACCGGTCGAAGTACACCGCCCCTCAGGTTTTGGCCACAGGCGACTGGCAGTGCGCCCTGGTCGGGTCGTCTGTCGCCGTGGCATCTTGGCCGAGTGATGCGCGGGGAAGAAGAGGAGTGGCTGGCGACTCAGCGTCCGTCGCGCGTGCGTGAGGTCCAGGCCGGTCGCCTGGCCTGGACCGAGGTCGACCTCATCGACATAGAGGGCGGGTTCGCGCGTCCGTTGCGTGAGGGGCTGGAGGTCTTCGGCGTCCACGTGAACTATCTGCCCGTCGGCCAGCCTCGCCACCTGGTGGCGGCACTGGACGGCAGCAGACCGATCGCACCTTATGTGATCGTGTCCTGCCACGGCGACGAGGGACGCATCCTGCTGGAAGACGTCGCCGAGGAACTCGCCCGATTCCAGCCGTTCAACGGTGCCATCGGCCGAGAGCGAGTACGCGAACATCTCCACCTGCCCGGCAGCGTCACACTCGTCACCGGCGGCGATACCGGGGAGCCTGCTCTCGCCGACGCCTTCCTCGACGCCGACGCGAGCATCTATGTCGCCCCGCGCGGCGCCCCGTTCGGCTATGCGAGCGTGTTCGCCCCGTTGTTCTTCTTCTACGAGCTCACCGAGCGGCGCACCCCCATGGAGGCCGTGGAACGCCTGCGCGCGCACGATGAGGAACTTGCCATGTGGCACCTCTATCGACGCTGACTGCCATGCCCGCGGCCCAGGCTTCGGCGCGTCTTTGCCGGCCACGTGCGGCCTCAACCACGCGAACGCGGATGCCCTGCCTTATGGATGCACAAGCCTTCCAGGAGCGCGGCCAGATAGCGGCGGGCGGTCTCGACACGGTCGGCGGGGGCGCTGTGGACGGTCGCGGCGTAGGCGACTCCGCACATCAGCGGCACCAGGTCGTCGGAGGTCAGGTCCGCGCGCACCACCCCGGCGTCGCGCGCCCGCTCGAGCAGCTGTGCGCCCACCGACCGTAGGGTCCGCTTCAGTTCGGTGGTGCGCGGCAGGGCGTCCGTGACTGCGGCGGTGACCGTGGACAGGGAGGCGTCGGTGACCTGCGCTTCGATGGTGCGGGTCAGGAAGTCCGCGAGGGCGCGCCCGGGGTTGGCGTCGGCCAGCGCCTGCTCACCGTGGGCGGCGAGTTTCTCCAGGCAGGGGGTGGCAACGGTCTCCAGGAGCGCCTCGGCGGTGGGGAAGTGGCGGTAGACGGTGCCGACACCCAGTCCGGCGCGGCGGGCGATGTCGTTGAGCTGCAGTGGTGTGCCTTCGTCTACGAGATCGCGGGCCACGGCGACGATCCGTTCCCAGTTGCGGGCGGCGTCCTTGCGTAGGGGGGCGGTCGTCATGGGAGAAGTCTATCTGGATGGTTCATCCGATTGCTGTGGCCTGCGAACCGGATGAGCCACCCCACCCCTTCCTTTCCCTCCTCTTTCTTCCTTCCTCCTTCGGGCGACTCCGTGCCGAGCCGAGGCTGCGCATCGGCCGAGAGCGCTGGGTCCGTCCTCGCCGACCTCTTGGCGCCCTCCGCCGGACGCCCACCTTGTCGGCGTGTGGAAACGGGCCGCCTTGTGGTCGTAGCCGATCGGCCCCGGATCCCGTCACCCGGTCGTGACGGGAGCGAGGCGCTCACTGAGGCGGCGGACGGCCTTGGCGATGCGGGGATCCGTCGCCGAACGGAAGGGGGCGACCGGATGCGCCTGGGGTCCGATGACGACGCCGGTCCGGCCGGCCAGCGAGCCGTCGGTCGCGGCGAAGATCGAGGGCCTGGCCGCCACGGACGCCGGACCCGAGGTCGAGCGTTCGAACTTCCGTCGGACCAGTGGCCAGAGCAGCCGCAACCCCGGCGAGACGATCTTGGGATCGCGCATGGTGCCGTTGGTCATGTCGGTCGCGGCGCCGCCGGGGTCTGCCGCGAAGACCGAGACGCCCGTGCCGTCGAGCCGGCCGGCCAACTCCAGTGTGTAGGCGAGGTTGGCGAGCTTGGCGCGGCCGTACCAGTGGAAGCCGTAGTAGCCCCCCGGCGGCTCGACGGCGTCGAAGGCGTGCTTGGCGACGCCGATCGCGCCCGAGGTGACGTTCACGATCCGGCTCGGCGCACCGGCTCGCAGTGCGGGCAGCAACAGTTCGGTGAGCAGATACGGCGAGAGGTGATTGACGGCGAACGTCGCCTCGATCCCGTCCACCGAGTCCTGCCGCTCCGGGAACATCGCTCCGACGTTGTTGACCAGCACGGTCAGCGGACCGTTGGCGGCGATGCGGTCGGCCAGGGCGCGGACCGCATCGAGTGAGGAGAGGTCGGCGGCGAGGAACTGGGCGGAATGCAACGGTGCCGTTTCGTTGATCCGTTCGACCGCGCGGTCACCACGCTCGGCATTGCGCCCGACCACCGTGACCGCAAGGCCTGCCTCGGCCAGCCCCAGGGCGGTCTCGAACCCGATTCCCGCTGTGCCCGCCGTGACCAGCGCTGTCTGCTTCATCGCATGACCCGTTTCGCATATGTGGATGGATTATCCGGTTGACGCCACCATAGCAGATCCGGATGGTCTATCCGGTTCGGTTTGGGCTGGCATGGTGTTGCTGCGGGGCTGCGGGGCTGCGGGGCTGCGGGGCTGCGGGGCTGCGGGGCCGCATGCCGGCCGTAGCGCACAAACCCGTTCCCGATTGCGGTGGGTTGAGCTTCCGCGCGGGCGCTTCTGAGTACGCGTACTCAAGGCTCGGCGGCTATCGGCGGAGAGGGTGGAGGCAGACCGAACGACTGGAGAGGATCGTGCCCGTGTCCCGCAGCATCAGCCGACCCACCACCGCCTTGTGTCCTGGCAGGTTCCGGACCGTAGCTGTCGCTCTCGTCGGCGCGGCCGCCTTCATGGCGCTCACCGGGTGTTCCTCCCTTGAGTACCGGGAGGACATCTGCATGAGCAACGAGTACCCCGTCCTGACCGTGGGGGACACCGGTTCGGCGTGCGTCGGGGAGGGTGATCAGCCCCCGGCGGGATACGTGCGCTATCCGAAGGGCAAGGTGCCCCAGCAGGTCGACGACAAGTGGGACGTGTACTGGCGTACTCACACGCTCGACAAGGACGGCAACGTCATCGACGCGCCGGACGCGGGCTGACCGGTCGGCCCGAGCGCCGGCTCCGGCTGGCGACGCGCCGCGCGGTGTAGCGGGACCTGGAGGGTGTCTCTGTAGGGGCCCGGGAATCTCGCGTGCGTGGGTCCTCTGCCCTTAGGTCAGGACGTGGCTTGCGGTGATGACGGGAACGGCACGATGCCACGTCCGACGCCGGCGGCCAACGGCAGGTCCCGCGGGGCTGCTCTGTCCCAGGAGGAGTCCCACAGCTACCAGCAGAGGAGCAGTGCAGCCCACGTTGGAGGTAGCGGCCGCCCGGTCGCGCGCTGCGCTCCAGCCCCGCCCGGCGAGCAGCCACGAGTAGACCGCATGAGCGCTCGCGACCGCTCTACACTGCCAACGAGAAGCTCGGCACCCACGAGGACCCCGGGCTGTTCACGACCTCATCGAGGACTTCGCGCACGAGACGCACCAGTTGGCCGAGCAGCAGCGGCAAGCAGAACGCAGGGCCCCAGATAAGGAACGCCCGAAGACTCGGTCGCCGCGCCTTCGTCGGCATCCTTGTGGACCAATGGCGGGCAGCCGCAGGCTGTGGCCAGGTACGCCCGGACGGGGAGCCCTCGATGACGGTGGCCCACCGGATGAAAGGAGCAGCCATGCAGACTGTTGAGGAAGTCGACGCCTTCGCGGCGGAGGCGCACGCCGGCCAGGTCGACAAGATCGGCGTCCCCTATGTCGAGCATGTGCGGGCGGTCGCTGCGGGACTCGCACCGTTCGGCCCCGAGTTGATGATGGCTGGGCTGCTGCATGACGTTATCGAGGACACGCACTGGACGGCTGAGCAGTTGCGGGCAGCTGGTATCCCGGCCCATGTCGTCTCTGTCGTGGAGGCTGTGACCAACGAGCCCGGCGTGCCCTACGGCGAGAAAATCAAGCGCATCACCGGCAACCGAGACGCAACCCTGCTGAAGATCTCCGACAATGCACACAACAGTCACCCCGACCGGGCCGCCCACCTTCCCGCCGGGAAGCGCGATCGGCTGGCTGCGAAGTACCGGGCGGCCCGCGACGTACTCTGGGCCGCCGCCGACAGCGACCACATCGAGGCTGTCCTCTCGATCGTCAACCCTTCGCTGCTTGCCGAGCTGAGGGAGCGGCAGACCGCCGCACAATCGGCGCCCCCACCATCCCGGCGCTGAAGCCACCCACCGCATGACAAAGCCCTGCCCGGACCCCGGAGCGTGCCGCTGCGCGCGGGACTTCGGCTGGGACGGTGGCATCGACGAGGAGCTTGTCCTCGCAGCCAATGCGTATCAGTCGACGACACACGCAGAGCACGGAGCACGGAGCGACGGTCATGGATCAGGCTGGGCTCTGCGCAGCAAGCTCTGCATAACCGCGATTCCCACGTTCGGCACCCAGTGGGTGTGATGTGCCGCTGAGAACGAAGAGTTGCGCTGTCTGACTTCCGGCTCCCACTGCGTGGTCGGCCTCGCCGGGACGGCAGCGGCGGGACTCGGGGTTGTACTCGCTCATGATCACGCCGGCATGGTCGCCGTCAGGCTCAGTTCGTCGATCGGGGCGCGGCCCGCCAGTGTTCGGGCCGGGCGTATCCGACGACGGTCCGAGGACTCCCCCCGTCGAGCGCGCGGGGGTCCAGGGCGGCAGCCAACGCGGCGTTACTGCCCCGGGACCAGCCGGCGAGCGCGATCCGTCCCGTGTCCCCGCCGAAGTCGGCTCCGTGGTGCCGGACGGACAAGGCGCAGCACGACAGGCGAAGCCTCCGAGTCGGCCTGCACGTATCGAGGTCCAGTTGGCGGACGCCCGAATCCATTCCGAAGCTCGTACGCGCCGTCCGCCGATGCCGGCGGCGTGGCCGAACGCGCGCTTCCAGGTCCGTCCGCGTAACACACTCCTTCGAGGCATTCGTGGAGATCAAGGCGCGATCGACCGGCACCCGGAGTCGGACACACGGAGTAGCCCAGCGTGCGCACCCCGGGCCCGCGCGCGAGGCTGATGCCATGGCTGAGCGTCGTGTGATCGTGTTCCCGCCCGGGGAGGGCGGCGGCCGGCGTGTCCAGGTCGACAGCGAGACGCTGGGCACGGCGTACAGCTTGCATGACCTCACGGTGTTTCTCGAGCGTGCAGGGCTGGAAGGTATGGACGAGTTGGATGTAGTCATGTCGCCGCTGGTGGAGTGGCATGGCGGCGGCCCCGAGGTGTGGCCGGCGGTGTCGTGATTCCTTGCGCGCTGCGGGTGGGTCCGCCAGTGTGGGCTGTGCCACACGGCCGCGGGTCTTCCGCTTTGACAGGCGGAGGCGTACGTTCCGTTTACCTCGCGACGGCGCCCCCCCGGGCGCCGGCCCACCGGTTCCGGAACGGTGGGCCACGCGGGGGCCAACGTGGAAGTCGCTGCACATGCGGGCGAGGAGTAATCCGTACGTAAACGTGCCGATCCGGGCCTGCATGCACGCATCAACCGTGGGCAAGATGGTGTGGGTCGTGGCCGTGGTCCTGTCTCCTGGCCTGCCGGCGCCGCGGCTGTTCCTCATCACGGGAAAAGCGCATCGTCACAACTCTGCTGCCCGCGGTCTACGCCCTGGTCACCTGCGGCTCGACGAGCCTGGAATCGCCGGCCGGGAATCCGAGGAACCGGGAGGGCGGCGGTCTCGCCATCCCTGTGATCGTCGCGGCTGTGCACACGGCGATCCTGGACACCGACTGGAAGTCCGGCCGGCAGACCGGGGGAGAAGGGCGGCTGCTGCACTGGATCTTCCGTCTGAGCGCGTGCAGGGCGTACGGTCGCTCGTATCCCGCGAGGGGCGCCCTTCGGGGCACCGGCCCGCCGATCCCATGGTCTGGAACGGCGGGCCGTTCCCTTTCAGAGGGGGCTGCGCCCGTTGGACACCTCGGCACTGGTAGCGGCCGCCGGCATTTCGTGTCGCCTTGATCCGGTCATGCCGACCGAAGCGCCCCTCCTGGGCGGGACGTCGTGCTGTATCCCGCTTGTCCGCCATTCGGCGGTCGCCGACGTGAACCCGGTCGGGTGGCCGGCTCGTACCGATGCCGAGTTTCACGATCCACTCCAGAGGTCGCGGACGGTCGCGCCCTCAGCGTCTGACGCAGACCGGCCACGCCCTGGGGCTGCTGCTCGTGTTGCCGGTCGACGATCTGGTCGAGAACCGCCCGCTCGCGACGCGGACGCTGCTCGTGACGGCGACCGCACTGTTGCTCACCGCGGCGAGGCCGGTATTCGGGATACGGCAAACCAGGTGGCTACCCGGCCTGGGAAGGCGCCTTCATGGGCGAGGGCCCGGGCACAAACGGCGCGGGCCCTCTCGGATGTCATCGGCCGTCACACGTGCGGACGGTCGCCCTTCTCCTGATGGGGGACGGTCTGGTCCGCTCCCGGAAGCGTCGGCTTCGGCAACGTCCTCACCTCCTCCTTCGCCTTCTCCAACTGCTCCGCGGTGTCGTCGGGGAGCGGCGGCGGACCAGGGCGGGCGTCGCTGAAGCGGAAAGCGGTCGTGAAGTCGCCGAAGGTGCCGCGACGCCAGTCGCTGATGTTCGGCTCCTCCACCCCGGTGAGCCGCTCCAGGAACTGCAGGGCTGAGGTGTGGTCGAAGGCCTCCGAAGCAACCCAACCACCGACCGTCCAGGGCGAGATGATGATGGCGGGGACGCGGAAGCCGCCGCCGATCGGCAGACCCCTGATGTACTCGTCCGCCGTGCCCACGGGTGGAGTGGGCGGGGCCACGTGGTCGAACAGGCCGTCGTTCTCGTCGTAGTTGAGAATGAAGGCGGTCTTGCGCCACACCGCCGGGTTCGACGCGATCGCCTCGATCTTCGAGGCCACGAAGTCGGCGCCGGCTGCCGGGAGGTAGTCGGGGTGCTCCGACTGGTAGCTCGTGGGCACGATCCAGCTCACGGTCGGGAGACGGTCGTTGCGGGCGTCGTCCTCGAAGGTGCCAGCGGGCTGCGGGCGTACGCCGCGCTCGTACAGGTCGGACCCGGGCTGGGCGTTCTTGAAGGTGGCGAACTGCTCCAGCATGTTGCAGCCGTAGTCGTCGTTCTGCTGGTACACCTTCCAGCTGATGCCGGCGGCCTGGAGCCGTTCGGCGTACGTCGTCCAGCGGTACGGCCTGGGCGCGACGTTGCTGATGATCGGGCCGCCCCGGGTGCCTCCGGGGTCGATCGTGCCGGTCATCCACATCAGGCGGTTGGGCCAGGTGGGACCGAACACCGAGCAGTAGTAGTTGTCGCAGATGGTGAAGGTCTCGGCGAGCGCGAACTGGAACGGGATGTCTTCGCGCGTGTAGTAGCCCATCACATAGGGGCCGTTGACGCCGTCGGCCTGGCGGTGGGCGGGCAGCCACTGGTCCATCTTGCCGCCGTTCCAGGCCTGGTGCTGCACGGCCCAGGCATGGCTGGTGGACGGGATGGCCTGTGCGCTCGACTTGTGGGTGTCGAGGTGGAAGGGCAGCAGATAGCCCTTCGGGTTCTCGGCGTCGGGCTGGTAGAAGACGGAACGCCCATTGCCGAGCGTGAGGGCATGCGGGTCGTCGAAGCCCCGGACCCCCGACAGGGTGCCGAAGTAGTGGTCGAACGATCGGTTCTCCTGCATCAGCATGACGACGTGCTCGATGTCGCGCAGCGAGCCTTGCTCGGACGGCCCGGCGGCGACGGCCTTCTGAACGCTCGGCGGGAGGAGGGAGAGCGCTGCGACGCTGCCCAGCGCGCCTGCGGCCGAACCCAGAAGTCTGCGGCGTGTCAACTCAGGCATGAGGGCCCCTTCTTGAGCGAGAAAAGTAGCTCTTCGGAGTGGCGGCCGGCCCGCCGAAAGGCGGGCCGTCTATCATCCTTCGCCCGTCACAGCGGGGTGCATCAGGGATGGTCAGTGAACATGTGGCCAACGTGCGGGAAGGGGTTGACCAAGCCGTGACCGCCAACTTCCGGACGTCGCACCGCTGTTGCCCCCCGTTGAGAAGGCGGCGGACGCTCCAGGGACCCGGGCGCGGCTACGCCACGCGCATCCGGCGTTCGAGCACTGCCGCCGGCACCGCTCCGGGGCGCCCCCGCGAGCGGCGGGCCGTCCTGCATGGACTCCGAGCGCTGGTGGATGGCCTGCTCGCCACGCGGTGGCCAGGCCCGCCGGTCGTTGTCCGGCGGGGCTGGCCAGCGAGGCTTTTGCGGAGGCCCGGCTCAGCGCACCCTTGCAAGGTTGCCGGCGATTGCCGCGAGCAGGGTGTCGCCGTAGGCGGCGGAGCTGTCCGCAGCCCGGCAGACGTAGCCGTTCGGGACGGACGAGCAGGGCGGCAGCGCCCCATTCGTCGGTGCACTTGGCACGGACGAGGTCGACTCGTGGTGGGGAGGCCGGGGATCGGCCGGGACACTGCCGGCCAGATCGAGCAGGAGGGCGTGCCCCGAGCCGAACAGTGCCGACAGCCGGATGGGGCCTGCTTCGGTGACGAGGTCGGCGTCCGGCATGCGCTGTCCGGTCTGCGGATGCTCCCCGGGCAGCTCGTAACGCAGCGACAGGCCGGACATCAGTCCTGCGAGATGGCGGTAGGCATCGGGCAGCCGCAGCAGGTCGATGAAGATGTCGCACAGGGCGGCCACGTCCCCGCTCGGGTTCGGATCTGCCAGGACGCGCTGCGCCGACGTGTGGTGCAGGACCTGCGCTCCGACCGGATGCCGTTCGGCGTGGTAGCTGTCCAGCAAGCCGCTCGGCGCCCGGTCCCGGACGGCCGCGGCCAGTTTCCAACCGAGGTTGAACGCGTCCTGTATGCCGAGATTGAGCCCCCGGCCGCCCAGCGGCGGGTGGATGTGCGCGGCGTCCCCCGCGAACAGGACACGGCCGGCCGTATCGGCGCTGGTGCCTCAGCAGATGGGTCATATGAGCACCCTGACCCGTCATGCGGGCGGTTACTGGACCATGCTGGTCCCCACAGGAGGATGCCGGCGAGTACCCCCTGCTGGGTCCCGGGCCTGCCGGGAAACGGAAGCCCGAGCAGTTTCCGCACCGTACCGTGGCCGCCGTCGCACGCCGCCAGGTAGCGGGCCCGCACCTTGAGGCCGCCGGCCGTCACGACCACATCGTCGTCGTCCGGCTCGACCTCTGAGACGGCAGTGCCGCGCAGAATCCGCGCACACCGGCGCCTGACCGGCGGCAACTGGAGGGAACCGTGCTGTCACGCGGCAGGTTCGGCCGGTGGCGGCGGCGGCTGCGGCCGGTGGGTGAACCGTTGAAGGCAGCGGGGAGAGCGTTGCCGGGGCGCGGTGGCGGGCGGGGGCTCAAGCTCCTCGGGCGGCTCTGCCGATGCCGGCAGCGGCGCTACCGCTCTTTGCAATGACGGCACCTACTCATACGCCGCGCACCACCAGGGTGCCTGCTCGCACCATGGAGGGGTCGCCGTCTTCTACAGGTAGGTCGGGTGCGGGGGGAGGCGCTGGCCTGTTTCCGTGGTTGTCCGACCCCGGGGAAGCCGGTCAGGTCAGCCCGGCGAGCGGGTCGGTGGGCTCCCAGACAGTGGGGAGCACCACCTCGACACCGTCTCGGCGGGCCAGGGGCAGCAGTTGCTCCATGGTCGTGTCGAACCGGTCTGCGAAGTAGGGCATCGGCCGCAGCGGTCGGTCCAGACCGGTGAAGAAATCGTCCCAGTGCACCAGGACGACACGTCGGGCGCCGGCCGTGCCCACGACCTCATCCCAGTATGTGCGTACGAACTCCGGCGACTGTCTGCCGAGAATCCCTACGCCGAGGTAGATCACGTCAGCCTGGCAGTCGGCGAGCATTCCGGGCCGGTGGTTCGCGCTGGCGTGCAGCAGCACGCTGCCCCGCGGGTGGGAGACGTGCACGGAGAAAGCCGTACCGGTCTTCCAGGCACGCGTCCGGGCGGGCGGAACCAGTGGTTGGTCGACCGTGCCCGGGTAGTGGTCGCCGGGGCTGTGCAGGGAGTCCAGGAAGGTCAGCTCGAACCGGCCGTAGGTGAGCACGTCGCCGCCCTGGACCACCTTCAGCGACGACTCGGGCACACCCACACCGCGTCCGACGTTGGCCGTCGACTCCGAACCGACCAGATCGGCACCGGTCTCCAGACACCACACCGGAGCGTCGAGAGCGTGGTCGTAGTGAGTGTGCGCGCAGAACACGGCCGCGAGCGAGTGGGCGTCCGACCGCTCGATCGCATCCCTGACCAGCGCCCGATCAGGTCCGATGCGGCCCAGCAGCACACGCAACAGCCCCGGCCTGGTGACGAATCCGTCACAGAGCAGTGTGGTGTCCCCATCGGAGAGCAACAGAGAACTGGTGCCCAGGAAGCGCGCGGTCAGACCATCAAGGGTGACCACCGAACGCTGCATGTACGTGTTGTAGGGGCGCAGACTCGGACGACCGAACGGCGATCTCATGGCGCTGTCACCTCCACCCATGCGACTGGACCAGAACGAGCTGCGGCCGTCCGAGGCAGACGTGGCTGGTGTGCGGCTGCACGTCGGGTGTCATCGTCGCCTCCGCAAGGTTCGGTGTGAGGGTGGAAACGATATCGGCCGAGGGGGAAGTCCGATCGATCACGGCTGGACAATGAGCCAAGTCGTCGGTGGGTGATGAGGGCAGCAGGGGAGTTGGAGGACTGCTTCGTGACCGAGGCGAAGGCCCGCTCGATCATCATCGGTAGATGTCCGGTCCCGTGCCGTGCCGCGTTCCGCGGCGGGCGATCGCGGGCCACGTCGTCCGGTTCGGCGCTGCATTCGGGCAGGGCCCGGCGCATTCCCCGTGCAGTCGCAGGAACGCGGCCGCTTCCTGCTCGGTATCAGCACGCAGGCGTTCCCCGGTGAGTGCCCGTCAGGCGCGGCCGCCCGGGCGGGCTGCTCTTGGCGTAGCAGGGCGCGGCCGTTGCGGCGCAGCACTTGTGACCGCGGTGACGTAGACAGTGTCTGCGACTGTGGTAGACATTGTCTATGAGTGATGAGAGCTCCCTGCGTGAGCGGTTGATCGATGCCGGGGTGGACCTCGTGCTGACTGAGGGTTCCGCGTCAGTGGGCTTGCGGGAGACAGCCCGTCGAGCAGGGGTGTCGCACGGAGCGCCGCGTCGGTACTTCCCCACGCACCACGCGCTGCTCTCGGCCATCGCCCGCCGTGGCTTCGACGACCTCAGAGCCCGGTTCGAGGCCGCGCTCGCCGACACGACCACACCACGCGGCCAGTTGGAGGCCCTTGCGCGGGTGTACGTCGGCTACGCGCTCGAGCGCCGCGGCATGTTCGAGCTGATGTTCCGGCATGAGCTGCTCGACAGCGCGGCGCAGCCGTTGGACCAGCCACGGCTGCGCGAGTCGACCCTCCCCCTGTTCGGGCACATCACCCAACTCGTCGCCCGATGCCGATCGGAGCGGGATGCCGCGCAGCGTACTGACGGGCCATACGAGGCGGCACCGGCGCCCGCCGTGACCGCCGCCGCCCTGTGGTCGAACCTGCACGGCATCGCCCAGCTATGGGCCTGGGGCAGCCTGCAACTGGCCCTCGAGGCCACATCGGTGGCCGACGACCCAGGTGACGAGCAACGCGACCGGCTCATCACGGCAGTACTGGATGCTCATCTCGGCCTGGTGACCTCGTGACGGCACGCGTACAGCGGCAGCTCGCTCTTCTGGTCAGCGTGGCAGGCGCGATGACCGTCGCACTGGACGGCACCATCCTGCTCGTGGCGCAGCCCAGCCTGCAGCGTGATCTCGACGCGAGCCTGGGGCGGATCCAGTGGACGAGCACCGGCTATCTGGTTGCGGTGGCCGCGTTGCTCGTCATCGCCGGGCGCATGGGGGACCGGTACGGACACGCGCGCCTGCTGTTCGTCGGCGTCCTCGGTTTCGGGGCCGCCTCGGCGGGGATCGCGCTCGCGCCGACCGTCGGCTGGGTGACAGCCCTGCGCGCGGTGCAGGGTGGATTCGGCGCGCTCCTTCAGCCTGCGACGCTTGCGCTGCTGCGGCTGGCGTATCCCGCGGACCGGCTCGGCACGCCGATCGCCATCCGCACCAGTGCGATCGCGGTGGCGGCGGGGTCCGGTCCGATCCTCGGCGGCATTCTCGTGGCGCATCTAGGGTGGCGCGCCGTGTTCTGGGTCAATGTCCCTATCGCGTTAGTCATCGCCGCCCTTGTCCTCGCCGTGCGGACGCCGCCTTCGACACCTGCCAGCTCTTCGCGGCTCGACCTCACCGGTGCGGGACTGCTCGCGATCGGGCTCGCGGTCCTGGTTCACGCCTTGGCCGACGTGCCCTCGAGGGGGTGGACCACAGCGCCGACGATGCTCGAACTCGCCGCCGTCACAGGCGTGGCAGCGGTGCTCGCCTGGCACGAACGCCGCACCCCGCACCCAATCGTTCCGCCGGCCGTGGCGCGGTCCGCACCGGTGGCGGCGGCGATGGCAATTCTGCTGGTCACCTCCGCCGGCCTGTTCGGCGCACTCTTCCGGGCCACGTTCTACCTTCAGGACACGCTTCACCTCGACCCGCTCGCCTGTGGTCTACGGGTCCTTCCGCTGACCGCGCTCATGATCCTCGGCGCTCCCGCCGCGGACGCCGCACTGCGCCGCCATGGTGCGCGCCGCACCGCGACTGCCGGTACGGTCCTCGTCGCGGCCGGCATCGCGGGGCTGTCCCGGCTCGGTGCGGCCAGCCCGTGGATGGCCATGGCCGGGGCCTTTGCCGTCATCGGTGCCGGGTTCGCCACGGTGATGGTCACCGCCACCGGTACCGTCGTCGGCGACGCGCCGCCCGGGTACGCCGGGGTCGTCGGTGGGCTCAAGCAGACCGCCATGAACATCGGGCCGACCCTCGGCATCGCCGTCGCGTCCAGCGCAACCGGATCCGCAGTTTCAACGATGAGCCCTGTCCTGCTGGTGCTGGCCGCACTCGCCGCCCTCGGCCTGCTGCCCGCGTCGCTCCTGCCCCGGTGTGCGGCTCATCAGCAGGGAGGCGACACGACCGCGGCGCACTCGGCGACAGCACCGACACTGCAGGCGGCACCTGCTCGACAGACGAACAGTTGAGCAACCGCCGACCACACACAGCGGAGGTGATCCGGAGCGGGCGCGGGCGCCCTCTCCGGCGCGTCGCCTGTCAGGCACAGCCGAATCCCGAGCACGTCGATACGGCTCTCCGCCGGCCGGGCCCGCATCAGCAGAAGGCGTTCGGCACCCGCGCGGAGCGCCCCGTACACGTACTCGTCGATCTCAAAGGTGGTCACCACCCCGTCGTTCTGTGAGGCCCGGCTGTCAGTGGTGGGTGCAAGACTGCCTCGCATGATCGAACCGAACCCGAAAGCGGACCTTCTCAGATACCTGCAAGACGCGCGTGACGCCCTGGTGTGGAAGCTCGACGGGCTCTCGGAATACGACATCCGCCGCCCGCTGACCCGCACGGGCACGAACCTTTTGGGACTGGTCAAACACGTCGCCGGTGTGGAACTGGGTTACTTCGGCGACACGTTCGGGCGGCCGTTCTTCGACGAGGAGCCGCCGCCCTGGTGGTACACGGAGGACGCAGAACCCAACTCGGACATGTGGGCCGCTGCAGGCGAGTCACGCGAAGACATCGTTGGGCTCTATCACCAGGCGTGGGAGCACTCCAACGCCACGATCACGGCGCTGGCCCTTGACTCGATCGGTCGCGTCCCGTGGTGGCCGGAGGAACGACGTGAGGTGACCCTGCACCACATCCTGGTGCGGGTGATCTCCGATACCCAGCGCCACGCCGGGCACGCCGACATCGTCCGAGAACTCATCGACGGAAGCGTCGGGTACTTGAAGGACAGCGACAGCATGCCCCAAGGAGACGAGGCATGGTGGGAGAGCCACCGACGTCGACTGGAGCGTGTGGCGCGGGAAGCCGGCGACGGCTGATCTCACCCTGCCGCCGCCCACCCCGTGGCGATGAGTGGGCCGAGGGTGGGGTGCTCGGCGCCGGCCATCAGGAACCGGGTGCCGGTGGCGATGGCGCGGTACTTGCCGATCACCAGCCGCTCGGGGCCGTAGGCGTACAGCACATTGCGCTGCCGCACTCGCAGGGCGTTTCCGGGGCGTCGTGGTACGTGAAGTCCCCGACCTCGATGCGTGGGTCGGTCACCAGGGCCTTGAGGAAGGCCACCCGCTGGTGATCGGGCAGTGGGTGGATCACCTCGGGTCGGGGATCGCGGAGGTCAGCGGTGTGTGTCCTTCCTGTGGGTCGAGGGCGGATCAGACCAAGGTCGTGATGCAGAACGGGTGGCCCGCGGGGTCCAGCAGCACCCGCCAGCGTTCGGGCTGCGGCTGGAACTCGGGCTTGACGGCGCCCAGGTCGAGAAGTCGCTTCTCGGCGATGTCCAGGTCGTCCACCCCCAGCTCGATGTGCGCCTGCTTCTCCTGGGTGGGGTCCGGCCAGGTGGGCGGGCGGTAGTCGGCCAGGCGGTTGAAGCCGAGTCCGGTCGCTCCCTCCTTGCCGAGCAGGACGAAGTCCTCGCTGGAGAAGACAACCGACATGCCGAGCAACTCGCCGTAGAAGCGGGCCATGTCGGCGGGATCGGCGCAGTCGAAGGTGACGGCGGCGTAGCGGAACGCGGGTGTGGAATTGGTGTCCGTGCTCATGAAGAGAACGCTATGACGTAACCCGGACAGTTTCGGTCCTGGTTGTGGCGTGGGTGTGGAAGACTTCCGTGAGTGATCAGCTCCTCCGCCCGTCTGCTGAGGCTGCTGTCCCTGCTGTCCTCCCGGCCGTCGTGGACCTGCGCCGAACTGGCCGAGCGCATGGAGGTCACGGATCGAACGGTCCGGCGGGACATCGCCCGGCTCCGGGAGCTCGGGTACACCGTCGACTCCGAGGCCGGTCCGTGGGGCGGTTACCGCCTCCGCGCCGGTTCCCGGGTGCCGCCGCTGATCCTCGACGACGAGGAGGCGCTGGCCGTGGCGGTCGGGTTGCGGGAGGCGGCGCTGAGCGACGCCCTCGGTGGTGACCAGGCCGCACTGTCCGCCCTGCTGAAGCTGCGCCAGGTGCTGCCTCGGCGGATCGCGCAGCGGTTGGGCGAGCTGGACGACGCTTTCGTCAGCCTCCCGGGGGCCGACGGGCCGCAGATCAGGGCGGGCCTGTTGCTGGAGTTGGCAGTCGCCTGCCGACAGGGCGAGCGTGCCCGGCTGTCGTACGTCGACGCAGAGGGACGGGCCACGGTCCGGGACGTCGACCCGTACCGTCTCGTCCGCACCGGACGCCGCTGGTACTTCGTGGCGCGGGACGTGGTTCGAGGAGAGTGGCGGACGTTCCGGGCCGACCGTGTCGACCGTGTCGACCGCCTCCAGCCCATCGGCCGGCCTGCGGACCTCACCGACCCGCCCGACCCGGCATGGCTGGTCTCCCGCAACATCGCGAACGGTCCCTACCCACTGACCGCGACCATCCGCCTCCCGCTCCCCATGGACGCGGCGCTACTGATCGTCCCCGCGACGGTCGGCACCCATCGCTCCGACGGCCCGGACGCGACCGTGGTCGACATAGGCGGGCCCGATCCGGATGGCCTCGCCCGCTACCTCCTCGGCCTGGGAACTCCGCTGCGGGTCCTCGCACCGGAGTCGGTACGGCAGGCTCTGCTGCGTCGCACCCGGGAACTCCTGGAGGCCCACGGGTGAGGGCTGAACCAATGGGTGGCCGACCGGGATGTCCGGGCGGAGGACGGCTGTCCCCCGGACGGTGTCTGGTGGTGAGTCGGCGGTGCGCGAGTCGGGTCAGCTCAGCTGTGGTGGGACCCAGCCGTGGTGCCGAAGGATCATGCGTACGGCGGCGCGGGAGGGTGTCAGCCGCATCGCCGCGTTGCGCAGGGCGACGGCCAGTGGGTGGGAGAGCTGCTGGCCCACCCGCCCGGCCTGCCGGGCGGCCCGCGCGACTGCCTGGCTGCGCGGCCGGCGCTCGGCGTCGTACCGGGCGAGCGCGGCTTCGACGGTGGGGCCGGTGGCGAGCGCGGCGGCCAGGGTGACCGCGTCCTCCAGCGCCTGGCAGGCGCCCTGTCCGAGGTTGGGGGTCATCCCGTGTGCCGCGTCGCCGAGCAGCGCGATGTGGCCGACCGTGTACGAGGGGAGCGGCGTACGGAGCTCGTTGACGTCGTGGTGCAGCACGGCGTCGGTTCGGGTTGCGTTGAGCAGGGCAGGGATCGGGTCGTGCCAGTCGTGGAATCGCCGGCCCAGTTCGGCCAGTGGGTCGGCGAACCGCGTCCCGGCGGGGAGGTTGAGTACGGCGTGCCACTCGGCCCGCCCGTCCTGCAAGGCGATGTGGCCGAACTCGGCGCCTCGGCCCCAGGTCAGCTCGAAGTCGGTGCGCAGTTCGACCGCTTGCTCGGTGATGGCGCGCAGCACCGTCGAGCCGCTGTAGACCGGGCCGGGGTGGGCTGGGAAGAGAAGACTGCGTACCTTGCTGCCGATGCCGTCGGCCGCTACCACCAGATCGGCGTCCAGGACCGTGTCGCCGCAGCTGACCCGAACCGTCCCGGGGCCGATCTGCTGGACCGATTCGGCCTCGGAGCCGATCAGCAGGGTCTCGGCGGGCAGGGAGTCGCGAAGCAGCCGGTGCAAGGTGGAGCGTGGGATGGCCATGATGGGCGTGCCCACTGCCTTCTCCAGCACCGCGCCGTCCATCCGGGCCAGCCAGCCACCCCCCGGCGTGCGGGTGCCGCCGCGGTACTGGCCCCGCGAGGCCTCCCGCACCGCCTCGCCGACGCCGAGTTCGTCCAGTGCCCGAAGGCCGTTGGCGGCCAGCGAGATGCCCGCTCCCGCGTCGTCGAGCACGGACGCGCGCTCGACGACCGTCACCTCCCAGCCGACGCGTCGCAGACCGATCGCGGCGGCCAGCCCGCCGATGCCCCCTCCGACGACCACTGCCGTGTCGCCCATGCCGATCCCCCCAGCGCTTCTACATCTGTAGAAGGATGACCCTACCTGAGGCTCTACAGGTGTAGAAAGGAGCCATGGTTTCAGATCGGCGCACCCTCCTCGCGGACGCGGCTCTCGCCGTACTCGCCGACGAAGGGACCCGCGGCCTGACCCACCGCGCAGTCGACCGCAAAGCGGCCATGCCGCTCGGCACCACGTCGGCGTACTTCCGCACCCGAGCCACGCTGCTCACCGGACTCGTCACGCGCCTGGTCCAACTCGACCAGGCGGAACTGCAAACGATGGCCGAGCGCCTTCCATCCCTACGCACCGCCGAGGAACTGGTGGAAGGCATCGCGCTGCTTACCCGACACCGACTCACCGGCGAGGGTCGCCGCCGCTCGCTCGCCCGTTACGCCTGCGCCGTCGAGAGCGTCCGCGACCCCGAGCTGCGCGAGATCCTCGTACCCCGCGAGAACGCCGGCCGCGAGGCCGTCCGGCTGTTCCTCGCCGGGCACGGCGTGACGGACGTCGAGAACCGCACCCACACCCTGCTGACCTGCATCGACGGACTGATCTTCGACCGGCTGGCAAGCGGCGGCGAAGTGCCGCGCGAGGCCCTCGAAGGGCTGGTCGCCGCCGCGCTGCGTTAAGGACACCGCGCCGTCGGCGGTTCCGGCCTGAGCAACGTGCGCTCGGCCATCAAGGCCGTCACCGCCCGCTGCCACCGTTTCCCGTCGCCGATCGACAGGGACACCGGACCGACTCCAGGCATCACGGGTGATCACTGACAGACACGGCACCCCGCTCGCGGTCATTCATCCTCACCGGTGGGGACCGCAACGCGCGGCGGCCAGGCCCCAGTTCGTACCGAGACCGCCCACGGTAAGGAGAGTGCGCGCCCCCTGGCGGCGCACGTCCGGCAGGATCCACTCCAGCTTGCGGATCTTGTTGCCGCCCCAGCCGCCCGATCCGTAACCGCTCTCGTCCTTGCACCAGACCGGGACCACGGAGGTCAGTCCGGTCAGCTCCCGGACCGGAGTCGGCGCCCGGCCGAGCCGGAGGTGGGGCAGTGAATCGGCCAACGGGGTGTAGCGGCTGTGCAGCAGCGGACGGCTCATACTGACCGGCCCTTCAACGAGGCGTCGCGGCCCGGCCGCCGGCCCGCGGCACCGGTTCTCCGCCGAGTGCCGGTGAGCTCCGCGGCGCCGCGGAGACCGTCAACCCCAGCACGGCACTGCACGTGCTGTGGCCGTGATCTCCACAGGGGCAAGCCGTGCGTAACCCTTCGAGTCTAGGTCAGGTCTGACGGGTCGTGGACTCGCGTGGCAGCCTCATGACGCGGTCGGTGATCGTTGGAACGGTTTCCGAGGCCCTCTGGAGAAGCTGAAGGCCGTTCAGGGCGGGCGTGTGGCGGGTGTGTGTCTGCCCGGGGTGCACGACTGCGGCCTGCGATTCCGCCTGGGCAGTTGCGTCACTGTGGCGCTGTGACAAGGCGCAGCAGAAGGTCGCACAGGACTCCCGGCGAACCGGAGGTGACACACAACCGCAAGTGGCCGTCGGCGCGGACGACTGCCAGGCTGGCATCTCGGCTCATGCCCGACGGAAGATGATCCGGCGTGAGACTCACTGACCCTCCACGGTCATCCAGCGACCACCCTCCCGCACCGGTCAACTCGCCGTCCCACGACCAATCGACCGGAAGCCCGACTGCCGAGAACCGCCCGTTGGCGGAAAACTCGACCTTCCCGGTATAGCCGTCCACCTTCCAGGTCCCGAGGATCGAGGACCGGGAGGAGGCGACAGCAAGACGGGGCCTTGCGCTGTACCGGTCCATGAGAAGCCAGGCGGCCCCGGCGAGGAGCGCGGCGACCAGAACCACGAGCGCCACGGCACGACGCCGCCGCGTCGGCCGCTGTTCTCTCTTACTCATCGCGCAGCTCCCACAACTCGCTTGATCATGAATGGGGACAGTGTGGCAAAGAGGACCGTGCGCGTCACCGCAGTGCTTTGCGGCATCCCGGCGCCCCGACGGGCGTGGTCGGTGTGCAAACCGGTAGGCGGCCCTGCCGGCGGAGAAGTCGACCATCGTCTGGGCCGGGGGCGGGTTGTGACGTCGACCAAGTCGGTCAAGTCGGTCAAGTCGTTCAGGCGGATCGCGTCTTCCCCAGGGCATGTTCGAGCGCCGGCAGCCAGTTGTGAACATGCAGGGGTTCCTGCGGGCCTTATGCGCTGAGGTAGTCCGATACCGCCGGGACAGCGAGGCCGGAGCATAGGCATGAGCGACGTAGTCAGCACAACCCCACCAGACAGAGACGCGGCTGCCGAACAGAGGCAGGGTCCTTGGGGCGGTGTGGAAGGTGCGGCGGCCGAAGAGCGGTTTCGGGGTTTGTTGGAGGCGGCTCCGGATGCCATGGTGATCGTGGATGATGCGGGGGATATCGCTCTGGTCAATGCGCAGACGGAG